>NZ_JADIJP010000060.1:0-6659 GCF_017355285.1 Methylobacterium sp. SD274
ATCCTACACATCACATCACACAGCCCGCAGCGCCATAAACGCCGCGGGCTTCGTCATGTCCAGAGCACACAGCTCCCCCAGCTGGGATCAGCGAGACCGCATCACAACCCAAAGCGAAAACCCGATCGCTTACGACCTCATGCCGACCTGAAGAAACTCGACCGCCGGTCCGGCATCCGCGGTGAAGACTCCCGCCGTCAGTGAACATCCAAAAACGCAGGCCGTGTCGATATTCGTGCGGAAGGGATGGATGTCCGGCCTCCCGTTCTTTTGGGGTGTATGTCCGTGGACGACATGCTTGCCGAAGTCGAATTCCTCGGTGAGGAACGGCTTCCGGATCCAGAGCCTGGCTTCCACGTCCGGGTCGATGCCCTGTCGACCGGGACGAAAGCCGGCATGGACATAATAACGGCGCGCGTCCTCGTGGGATGTCGGAAGGGCAGACATCCAATTGAGCGCGTCACGCGGGAGGTCTTCCGGATCCCGGATGCCGAATGAGGCGAGCGTGCTCCGGCCGCCGTTCTCAAGCCAAGCAGTCACGCCAAAGGGTTTCTCGTAAGCGTCGAGCAGCATCCGCTCATGATTGCCCATAAGAAATGTCGCTTTCCCCATCTCCGTGCGATCAATGTCCTGAAGCATTCTCAGCACGCCGGCGCTGTCCGGGCCACGGTCGATATAGTCACCGAGAAAAACGAGACGTCGTTCGCGACCCGAACTGTGACGTGCAATCTCTGCGAGGAGCCGACCGAGCGCATCGGCGCAGCCGTGGATGTCGCCGATTGCGTAAGTGAGATGGCTCATCGTTGTCCTGGACGTGCACGGCGGCGCTCGGCCTTGCGGGTCGCCGTTTCTCGCAGATGATTCTCGATGACCGCATTGGCTCGACCACGCATGACACGGATCTGCTCGTCATCGTCGAAGGTTTCCGGAAATCGCCGCGATAACCAGAGATAGGCGCTGGCGAGCCGCACGGTTCGCTCCTGGTAATCGAGCTCTCCACTGAGATTGGCACGCAGGGCCGGAACGGTCGTGCGCGTGGCCCGGGCCTGCGCCCAGCGCTCCAGCATGGCGACCGCGACTTCATCGCGGCGGTTTACCGGGCAGACCGAAAAGGCGAACTTTTCCTCGATCGGCAGGTGGGCCCGATCGATGACTTTCGCGACATCGAGGATCTCGTCGAGGGCCGAAGGTTGGAACGGCGACCCGGCATAGAATGTGGAGCGCGCGAAATGGGTCATGACCTCGCGGAGACTTTGCGTTCGCATCTCCTCGGCGACGGAGCGAATCGCGATCAGGTCCGGCCGCACGAAGAACCGCGTATCGGCAGCGGGAGCCGTGGGGGCGCCTGCTAGTGCTGTGCGGATCGGTTCGATGCCGACCGCATCTGTGGCTGCGACGTAACCGACATCCTGATGTCCGAACCGTCCGGCGCGACCGGCAATTTGACGAATCTCGGAGTTTGTCAGCGCACGCTCGCCGACACCGTCCCATTTCCTTGTGGCGGAAAAGACGATGCGTTTCAGGGGACCGAGGTTGAGGCCCATGCCGATCGCATCCGTGGTCACCAGGACGGTGGCCTCACCGGTACGGAAGCGTGCGGCCTCCGCCCTCCTTACCTCGGGAGACAGGGCTCCGTAGATCGTCGCCACGCTATGTCCGGCCGCGACCAGGATTTCGCGATTCTCGTGGACGGCGCGACGCGAGAAGGCGACGACGGCGTCACCCGGCTCCACATTCTCCAGGGGAACCGGTTCCTCCATAAGAACCAGGGGTGTCTTGCGAACGAAGGAGATGACCTCGAGCGATTCGTTGGCGGCCTCCGCCGCGCGCCGGACAGCGGCGAGCGCATCGTCCGAGCCGCAGACGATGACGGTCTTCGCCGGGATGCCGAACAGAGCATTGGTCCAGGCCCAGCCCCGGTCCGGGTCGGAGAGCATCTGAATCTCATCGATCACGGCGACATCGATGGGCCGCGTCAGGTCGGCGGTTTCGATGGTCCGCGATGTGTGGGTCGGTCTCTCCTCGCCGAGAACCTCTTCGCCGGTCACCATCCCGGCCTTCAGGCCGCGCTCGGCCAATCCCTCGTAATTCTCGAGTGCGAGCAGGCGCAGCGGCGCCAGATAGGTGCCGGTTGGGGCCGCCGCCAAATGTTGCAGGGCCGCGTAGGTCTTGCCGGAATTGGTCGGCCCCATATGGAAGATGATGCGGCGGCCAAGGCGTCGGGCGGCCGTGAACTTCTCGATATATGCACCGAACCCGACCTGGTCGCGCAGGCGCCGTAAGCGCGAATCCTCCCTTGCGACGAGCTTCGCGCGTTTCCGCACCGGAGCCAGGGTATCGCTCATGGAACGGCCGAGATTCGGTCCGTCATGGAACACCCGTGAGCGGAGCGAGCGGTCCATATGGTCGATATAGGTGGCGGCGTCGGCGCCGACCTCTCGCAGATCCCCGGCGATAGTGTCCCTGAGGCGTTCGAGGGAGGGACGGAGCGTCCGTCCCGTCTTTGCGGTGATCTCGGCGACCGTCGTTCGCAACGTCTCGATCCGCCAGGCCGGGTCGTTGCGCTCCGCCATGCCCGAGACGATCTCACTGGCGACGCCGTCCAGCGGGACCTCGACCCGCACGTCCATGCGACCGCCATCGAGGAGCGGTAGCATCACGCGCACGCGCCATATCAGCGTGTCGTTAGCAGTGATCGTCACCTTCAGCCCCGGCACGCTTCTGGCGACCGCTTCCGCTCCAGCCTTGGCGAAGGCATGCACGGCCTTCATTCGCCGTAGCGCCTTGCCCACACGCGCATCGTCGACGTAACCGCCGAATTCCGGAAGGTCGAGTTGGAGCCGCAGCCCCTCGATATCGACGGAACGTGGCGGAAGGCCGAGGCGGGCGACGGCTTCCATCAGGAGATCGACGGTGGAAGGAACGCGCTTTCGCGCCATGGGGACCGATCCTGGAACGGGTGAGGCAAAAGCCCGGACATGAAGCTCGGCAAAGCCGCGCCGAAGGCGATTGCAGAGCCGCGAGGAGGCTGCCCGATCTCGGACCCGCCGCCTATAACCGATATGGGGATAAACCGGCTTTTTTGGAGTTGTGGATCCCTGGCTGCGAGGACGATGCACGTCATGGGAGGCGATGCTGCCGAACCAGCCCGTCCTACGGTCGTTCACCCATGACCAGCGTTGCCGCCGGTCTGGCGGCTCGGTGGAGCGTCAGATCGCCCGTCATCGGCCGATCAAGAATCCAAGGTAAATCGTAGAATGTCCGCGCCTGGGTGTCGCACGGTGGAAGGCAGAACGAAGTATATCTGTCACGCTACTCCTATGTCATAAATATTTATCATAACGGATGCGACGCCCGCGTGGAGAGGATGAACAGCGTGGACCAACCGACACCGGTCGCCCACACCACTTTCGATCCCACGAATGCGGCGAGGATTGCCGCCAGGGCAGCGGCTGCACGGGCGGCCGAGCATGATCACGATGGCGGGTTTCCCGCGGCCGATGTGGAGCATCTTCGCACGCTCGGCCTGCTTGCCGCGCCGATCCCGCGGGACGAGGACGGTGCCGGGCTTGGCGAAGAACCGGGGGCCGCGGACCTCTGTAGCGTGTTGCGCATCATCGGGAGTGGAAGCCTCGCCCTCGGCCGCATCTATGAGGGCCATGTCAACGCGCTCCAATTGGTCGCGCGCTACGGCGACCGTTCCCAGCGTGCGCGACTGTTCGAGGACGCGCGGCTGGGGCATCTTTTCGGCGTCTGGAACACCGAACTCTTCGACGACGGGCTGAAGCTCGAGGAAGTGGCCGGCGGCTATCGCTTGAGGGCCGGCAAGATCCTCGCATCCGGGGCCGGTTTCGTCAGCCGCCCCCTGGTCACCGCCCGCACGGTTCCCGGCGATCTCGCCTTCATGGTGATACCGGAACTGACGCCCGGCACGCGGGCGGATCTGTCCGATTGGCGGGCGCATGGCATGCGTGCCTCGGCGACGGGAAAGGTCGATCTGACCGGCCTCCCTATCGGATCGGGTGAGCTGCTGGGCGAGCCGGATTCCTACTCGCGACAGCCTTACTTCTTCGGGGGAGCCTGGCGTTTCGCTGCCGTCCAGCTCGGGGGGATCGAGGGGGTCATCGACATTTGGCGCGATCACCTCCGCCGGACCGGCCGGGGACCTGATCCCCATCAATCGGCACGGCTGGGAGAGGGGCTGATCGCCACCGAGACAGCCCGCCTCTGGGTGGAGCGCGCCGCCCGTATCGTCTTCGAAGACGATCTCCATCCCGAGCGGATCGTGGCCTATGTTCATCTGGCGCGAACTGCCGTCGAGACAGCGGGACTTTCCGTGCTCCAGCTCGCTCAGCGCTCCGTGGGGCTGCAGGGGTTCCTTCGCGATCATCCCCTCGAACGCGCCTCGCGCGATCTCGCCACCTATCTTCGCCAGCCGGCACCGGATTTCGCGCTGACATCGGCCGCGCGTTATGTCCTTGGTGAGACCGTGTCCGCCGGAGATCTCTGGCGTGATTCCGGAGATGTGCCATGACGCGTCATTCGCAGACGATGCCGCCCGATTATTTCGACAACCGCTACGCCGAGGATCCCGATCCCTGGCAGTTCGCCACAAGCGAATACGAGGCCGCCAAGTATGCGGCGACGCTGGAAGCGTTGCCGAAGCCGCGTTACGCGTCGGCGCTGGAGATCGGCTGTTCGATCGGCGTGTTCACCAAGGCGTTGGCAGCCCGATGCGACGCCCTCATCGGTGTCGACACCGCGGAGAAGGCCCTCCAACAGGCACGCGAGCGCTGTCGGGAGGCGCCACATGTGAGCTTTCAGCGGTTGCACGCTCCCGGCCAATGGCCTGCCGGCCGGTTCGACCTGATCCTGATATCCGAGGTCCTCTACTTTTTCGACGCCGCCGACATGCCCCGCCTGGCTGAGCGGATTCTCGGCACGCTCGACACGGGAGGCACCATCGCGCTGGTCCATTGGACCGGGCCGACCCATTATCCGCAGACGGGGGACGCGGCTTCGGACCAACTCATCGACATCCTCGACTCGTCGATCCACGTCACTCATCGTCATCGCACCGATCGGTACCGGCTCGATGTCCTCACCCGCATCTCCTGACCTTCACGCGGTGGCGAAGGAGGCGGGCCCACAATCCCGCCGCACCGTATTCCGGCATCCTGTCTGGCTGCGATTGACCCATTGGGTGAATGCTGCAGCCTTCCTGGTCCTGCTGATCAGTGGAATCGCCATCCTTCTCGCCCTGCCGCGATTGTTCTGGGGCGAGACGGGTGCCAACGGCGCCCCGGCGTGGCTCGAACTTCCCCTACCGGTGAATCTGGAACAGACCGGCTGGGGCAGAAACCTGCACTTCCTCGCTGCCTGGATCCTGGTGATCAACGGGATCGCCTATCTTCTCCTCGTTCTGGCGAGTGGACATCTTCGCAAGAACTTGGTGCCGAACAGGGATCAACTGTCTGCCGGGCATCTCGCCCGGGAAATCAGTGATCACGTCAGGTTCGAGAAGGCGCGCGGCAACGAGGCGCTCCGGTACAACGCGTTGCAGAAATTCGCTTATCTCGGCGTTGTCCTGATCCTGTTTCCGCTCATGGTGTTCACTGGCCTCACCATGTCGCCGGGCTTCACGACGGCGTTTCCCGAGCTCTTCACCCTGTTCGGTGGTCGCCAATCCGCGCGGACCATCCATTTCCTGGTGGCCAGCCTGCTCGTGTTGTTCCTGCTCGTCCACGTGGTTCAGGTCTTCGTCGGCGGGGCGACCAATCTCATGCGTTCGATGATCACGGGGCGCTTCACCATTCCCAGGGAGACGGAACGATGACCGATCTGTCCCGGCGTCGGCTTCTAACGGGATCGGCCGGTCTCGTCGGGGCTGGTTTCCTCGGCGGTTGCGAGGCGCCGGCGTTGAGCCGTCTGGCGACGCCCTATGATTGGAGCAACGGCCTGACCTTCGCCGTGCAGCGTTGGCTTCTCCGGCGCCAGCCCCTCGTCCGGGAGTTCGGGCCCGAGGCGATCTCGGCCGTCTTTCCGACGATCAACACGACCGATCCGGACGATCCCGGCTACAAGACATCGAAGGCCATCGGTTTCACGGATTGGAAGTTGCCGGTGACCGGTCTCGTAGAAAGACCGGGGGCGTTTTCCCTGGCCGACCTCAAGGCGATGCCGGCCCGAACGCAGATCACGTTGCACAGCTGCGAGCAGGGATGGTCCGCCATTGCCGGTTGGACGGGAGTCCCGCTCGCAGGCCTGCTCGCTCATGTCGGCCTGAAGCCAGAGGCGCGCTTCATCGTCATGCGCAGCGTCGATGGGTGGTGGGACAGTTTCGACCTGTTCGATGCACTGCATCCCCAGACCATCCTCGCCTACGGCATGAACGGACAGGATCTGCCCGTCGCCCATGGTGCTCCCCTGCGCCTGAGGGTCGAACGCCAACTCGGCTACAAGAGCCTGAAATACCTGACGCAGATCGAGGCCGTGGACCGCGTCGACGGCTTCGGAAAGGGGAGGGGGAGCATGGTCGCCGAACTCGGCTTCCCCTGGTACGCGGGGATCTGATCGAGGCTCGGTCGGCAGGCCGTCGCTTCGGGTTTTTGCGACCGTTGTCATCCGGACGTCGTTTTAGGTGTTGACGTCTCCGGTGT
>NZ_JADIJP010000061.1:0-6395 GCF_017355285.1 Methylobacterium sp. SD274
GCTGCGTGATGGCGTAGCCGAGATGCAGGCCTTGGCCGGTTAGAGGATGTCACACCCGCTTCGATAGCAGCGCAAGGAAGCTTTGAGCTGTAAGAGGGCGGGGCGTTCCAGCCCCGATGGGGTGGATCATATCAACCGCAAGTCGGCCCTGTTGCGGTAGTGGCTTGGGTGCTGACCGCCCCGTGTCGCTGTCCTAATCGGTAGCTGCTAGGATCGTCTCGGCATGGTGCACGAACGTGTTGGCGTTCGCGGAGCGGGTTAAAGGTTCATGCGCACTCCATACCACGCCTCGCGGGGGCATCAGCGCGTCTTAGCCACGATCCAGTCGATGATCGCGTCGGCGACCGCCCCATTGTTTGCCTCCAGCATCATCATATGCCCGTTGCCATGAATGCCATGTTCGGCGAGTGCGAGACGATCGGGCTTCGCCCCGGCTTGGGCCAGAAAGGCACTCGTGCAGTCGTCCATTGTCGCCCGGAACGATGCTTCCCCGGTAACAATGACAGCCGGCACCTTCGCTAGGTTCGGGAGTTGCCGCGCTGGCTCGGCTTGAAGCCAGCAGCGGATCTGGTCGGGTCGAACTGGCTGATCAGCTTGCACGACTGTCAAGTCGGCCGGGGAGTTCACGGGCGGCTCGAAGTGGAGTGGCACACGAGTGATGCCGTAAGGCCGAGCGCGAGTCTCGCCAACCCGTTCGTACCAATCAGAGCCGCCCTTGAACTTGATGTCAAAAAAGGTCGGCCCATTCGGCTCAACGGCGACGTGCGCCTTAACAAGATCCGGCCGTTGGTCAGAAACGGCCCAGCCGAACACTCCCGCCTGCGAGTGAGTCAGAACGACCGAAGGACCGATTTTCTCCAACAGCGTGATGAGAGCCGGGTTGACCAGTTCCTCGCTCTTCCGCCCATTCGCGATGTACGGCACCTGTGAGAGGTAGAACTGGTCAAAGGCGGCATTACCCTTCACGCCGGGGCCGCCGGGCCATTGGGTATGGAGCTTGGCCTGCGGGAAGAGTTCGAACCGCTCCTGACCGGTGAAGATGCTTTCCAGGTCGCTCGGCGCGAGTCGAGCGTAGGGACCGTAAACCTCCGGGTTGTCGCCCGAACGGCCCCGGCCGACCTGATCGACGACGTAAACGGCAAAGCCGCGCTCGACGAAGTGATCCACCCATCCGCGCCGGCCATCGGGAGTACCGAGGAAATTAACCCCGGTTTGGGCTGTGCCATGCACCAGTAGAACAGGATAGGGTTGAGCGACCTTGGCCGGGGCGTGGAACTGGACAAACATCTGCCCAGTGGCGAGCTCTTTCCCGTCGACGGTCTCATAGCGACCGCCGACGAAGAAGTAGCCCTCGCGCTGGGCCGGTTTGAAGGCGGCAGGCACATCAGGGATGACGGGAGCAGGCTCGGCAAGCGCCCTCACTGCGAAACCAAACAGTGCGCAAGCCCCAAGCAGCGCTAACGTCCGCATCGCCATCCTCCCACAGACGTCTCGTGCGCCCTGTCGTGTATATCGGCGCGGAACGGGCTGAGTGTCTATGTGCGACTGGAAGTGCGGTTCCACCGGTCCCACGCGCCACCAGGCTACTTTGCAACATCATAGGGTTGCTGTGGCTCTCCGTGTCGGAAGCCGGCAGTCTCACGAACAGCGAATTGCACGTTCGAAATGATTGGGTCGAGCGGGCCGACATCCTCACCATCATCGTCACCCTCCGGCAGGGCCGCGGGCCTCGGCATCGCCGAGCCGTGCTTCTGCCAGGTGACCAGTTTGGGCGTGGCTGGCGCCGTGGGCTCATGCACCGGGGTGTTACCGGTAACGGCTCGGATAGGACGGTGGGTAACACCTCTCAGATAGCTCGCCGGGCGCTGACCCAGGTTCCATTCCGGCGCCTCGACGTCGATCAAACCTACATCAGAAAATACCAGTAAGCCCTTCTGTTTCCATCCACTTACGGCTTTGCGGGACACCCCGCGCCTCCGGGCGAAGTCGGCTTGGATGAGGAACTTTGGTCCGCTCGCGTCGCTCATCCCGGCTGTTACCTGTTACCCTGTTACCGGGTTTTTGAACCCTGGCGCTAGGAACATTGGGGCCCCCGACCACCCGTATAGAGTTGGAAGCCACAGGGTCCCCGGCCCATGTCAGCCTATAGCCACGTGATGGATCGATAGTGTGGTATGGCCTAAGGCGAGACCTCTCGCCTGAATGACCCGGATCACGTCAGAGGATTTGACCACTGGGCGACTGCTTCCATCGGAACCGAGTAGGGCATGTCGATGTCGTTGGCCGCGAAAGCAATAATTGCGACGCTTGTTTCAATCTTGTCGCTCTGCGCGTCCGCCAGCGCTGCTATCCTGGTCGTGTGGGGCGGCGTAGTTGGATCGCTATGGGTCCTATTTGCCCTGCCGTCGATGCTGCCTTCAGCCTTCCAAAACACTGGCACAGTCGGTTACATCGCAACCATCCTATGCATCCTGTTCCTGCTGCTGCTCGTCGTGGCTGTCGGCGTTGCATCCGGTATCGTTGTGCTGATGCCTGCCATACGCCTGCTTGAGCATTGGTATGGACCCATAATCAGGAGGCGGCGCGAGGGGCTAGGTACTGCATAGTAAGTGACGGGTCTCTGGGTCTGAGAGCCCACCCTCTGATGAGTTCCGAAGCGGCAACCCTGCGGTTGCAATTCAATGCCGGAACGATGGTGGGAACGCCCGGATTCGAACCGAGGACCTCTAGGTTATGAGCCTGGCGCGCTACCGGACTGCGCTATGCCACGTGGAACGTGCTCTGCCTTCCGATCCGTCGCCTGCTCCCAACGTCTGATCGCCATGGAGACGGATTTGATCTCGATCGCGTCGCAGACGCCGCCAGTCTCCTCGTCCCCGATCATGGTTGTTCCCACCTCTACGAAGGGGTCGTAAACGCTCTCGCCTGCGTGACCACCCGTTTAGAGATCGATCTCCAGGATCATTGCTGTCTAGGACGAACATCCCATCGTGGCTTGCGTGCGGTCGGGAGGTCAGCAGCATTCTACCAGAGCTGCCACATGATCTCTAATCGGTTCGAGCATCAGCGGAGGCGCTGGCAGACCCTGTTCCGCAGGAAGGCCATGGGTGACTTGTTTCGCGGGACCTACTGCTAAGACGCCTAAGCCCCCTGCTGGAACCCCGGCTCGCTTACAGGGCTAGCTTGTGCGAGCTTGACGTTATGTTGGGGCCTGAGAGCGGTTGAGTCTGCAATGCCGGTTACGAAGCGTCAGCTTGCAGCGTCACTCCTCAGCGCTTCGCATATCGAAGCCCGGGACACGATGGCTGGCTTCGTTCTGGAGGAAGCAGCCAAGTTTCTGGATGCACCTTTTGCAAACACCAGCGTGGCTGTCGTGCGACAGGTTTGGGGTGCGCGGGGTATGGAGTTTCGGGCTATGGAGATCGAGGTTGCGGGGTTGCCCGATCTTCTCCGTGCCCTCAAATCCCTTCCTTCAGACACGCCGCTGGTACAGGAAATCCTGCGCTCAGGACCTCATACCCTGTACGTGTTTCACCATGGGGATGGATGCCAGATCGTTGGCGCCATCCTTCATGGCAGAGCGAATGTCCCGCTTCCCGACCCGACAGTGCGTAAGCTTAAAGGTCGAAGCCGTCGGGCTCGGCGTGCGATGGAGTCAAAGCAGCTCGATCTCTTCACCGCGGCCTTCGCTTAACGCGCCGCGGAACGTTCGAGGCGAACGATCGACCATTTCTCCGGAAGCCATCGCCCCCTCGGCACATTGCCTCACAGTTGGCATGTCCCCTGAGGGAGACGTTCTCCCAGTTCCAATTCGGGAACGGCAGCTGCTCCAACCATTCCGATGGCTCGCCTAGGCTAAAAGACTTATTACCCGGAACTGGTACCTCAGATCGGATTTTACGCTTGATCAAAACATGAACCTGATGAATAATCCTAAAATGAGACGATAGCCCGCTCCCTCATGGAGCCGTGGGCCGGGTGACTAGCCAGGTCAGTTCCGGGTCCCCGCGATACGCCGGACGGCACCGGCAACAAGCGGCTGAGTGAAGCCGCAGGAGTGGGAATGAACCCACAGACAACCGGTCATCAGGTCGATGTGCTGACCGGTTCGCTCCGCGTCAGACCTCGCAGGAGGTGAAGCGGCGAGTAAAGGCCGACCGCCTGACCCCGGCCTCCCCGACAGGGTTTCGTCCATCGATCTATGTAACCAGTACGGCAGGCTCCGGCACGTCAGGTTACAAGCTTCGTCGATCGCAGGCGAAGCTATGCCTCCCACCCAGCCCACCATCACATCAGGGACGCAAATTTACAGATCCTGCGGTCGATGCACGGATAGGAGATCATCTCATGCCGTCACCTCGAAGGAAGATTGCTCTCGCCTCCCCTCAACCACCTGCAGCGACAGAGCCCTACAAACCGACCCCCGCTGAAAAAGCCGCTCTTACTCGATACGTTGCTCGCGGCGCTCAAAGGCCGACTGCTCGCATCCGCGTCGCTAAAGGGAAGGCTGGTATCTCTACTGGTCCGGACCATCCCGATCTCGGCACGGGAACGGTCAACCTGCTGAACGCGCTCGGCACGGCCAGCCTTCCGTTCATGAATGGCTTGCTGAGCCAAATCACCAATGTTGCGAGCCAGGGGCGGGATCCCGATGAGGCGGGGATCAATTTCGTGCTTTCGGTCGTCGATGGGATCGAACCGCGGGATGAGGTCGAGGCCATGCTCGCCGTGCAGATGGCAGCAGTCCACCTGGCGACCATGACATTCGCGCGGCGCTTGGCACACGTGGAGAACCTTCCTCAACAGGAGGGGGCCGAGCGAGCGTTCAATAAACTGGCCCGAACCTTCACGACTCAGATTGAGGCGCTGAAACGATACCGTAGCGATGGCAAACATACGGTCAGGGTCGAGCGCGTCACGGTCGAGGCCGGCGGGCAGGCAGTGGTCGGTGCAGTTAGCGTTCGATCCCCTGGGGGAGGGGCTCCTGATAAAATCTGAGGGCAACCCCATGCACGGGCCGATGCACCTTTCGCCGAGGTGCGGAGCGAGGACACGCAGCGGAAGTTCCTGCTGTTCCCCCGCAATGCCGAATGGCCGCTGCCGCATGCACGGTGGCGCTTCTCCCGGTGCACCGAAGGGTCCGCGCAATGGTATGTATCGACACGGGCGCTACACAGCCGAAGCAGTAGAAACTCGTCGCGAACTCAGCGAGTGGCTTCGTCTGATGCGGCGGGCTGCCGAAGGCGTTGGCTAATACGAACCTCGGAATAGGTCGCCGGAGGCCTTACGCCGGAAAAGGGTTCGCCATCGACGACGTTGGTGCTCCGGCCGGTCATGGTTCATGTGGCACCGTTGACAGAAGGCCGCGAGGTTCTTGTCCGTGTTGTTGCCGGTGTCGTGGTCGCGATGCGCGGTTGCGAGCACCACCCTGGTCGGGCGCAGACGTCCAAGGTCCTCGAAGCTCGGGAGGCTTTGGAGAGTGTGCCCCCCTCCGTCACGCCAACAGCCGGTCGAGGCATCCCACCAGCGTCCGTCGCCCAAATGGTAGATCGTCTGCCCGTGCGGCCGTCCGCATCCCTCACAGGCACCTCCTGCCCGTCGGAAGCGGATCACGGCGGAGAGCTGCGGCCAGTCGATCGGGTAGTAGAAGCGGTGCTCACGCCGGATCGGCATCGCGATCAGGTCTCCCTGGCTGCGGCGGCAGCTTGGCTGCGTGCCCTGGCTTGGGGGAAGTAGCTGTAAAAGGTATCCCGGCTGACCCCGAGGCGCTTGGCGATCGCCGCGATCGAGATCGTACCGGATTGCAGCAGGGCGCGCCCGACTTCGAGATCGGCATCGGTGAGCTTCTTCGGTCGGCCACCCTTCCGGCCGCGGGCCAGGGCTGCCTTCAGCCCTTCCATCGTGCGCTCACGGTTCAGGTCGAGAAAGTACTCAGCCATGGCGCCGTGCATCTGCAAGGCGAAGCGACCATGAGCGGTGTCGCTATCAAACTGCTCGGTAAGGCTGCGAAAGTGGATCTCCTTCGTGCGGAGGCTGTCGATCGTGCGCATCATCTCGACGAGCGAGCGGCCGAGCCGATCGAGCTTCCAAACCACCAGCACGTCGGCGGGGCGTAGGTAGGCGAGGGCCGCATCGAGCTCAGGCCGCTTGGTACCAGCCTTTCCCGACTTCTTCTCCTCGAACAGCCGTTCGCACCCGGCCTTGGTCAGCGCATCACGCTGGAGGTCGAGGTTCTGATCGAGGGTGGAAACGCGGGCATATCCGACGAGCATGTCGGGATAGTGATTCAAGAACGTTTAATCTGCAATAGAAAACCAGTCATATTTTCCCGACAGAAACGGGGGTGTTTCGACCCGTGTCCCAAGCGCATCCATCCTTCGTCGGGATAATGAACG
>NZ_JADIJP010000062.1:0-6271 GCF_017355285.1 Methylobacterium sp. SD274
AAAGATCCGGCGAGAGCGGCATCTGGATCGAGCCGTCGATATGCTTGATCGGCCCGTCCGCACCTGGATTGATGTCGAAGTCGAAGATCTTCGTCGGAATCCAGAGCGTGGCGCAGGCGTTGGGGATGTCGACGACGCCGGAGATGTGGCCCTGGACCGGGGCGGTGCCGAGGATCGAATAGGCCTGGGCGCCCGAATAGCCGAACTTCTTCAGGTATTCGATGGCGTTGAGGCAGGCCTGGCGGTAGGCCACGGTCACGTCGAGGTAATGCTGCTTGCCGTATTCATCGACGGAGATGCCCTCGAAGATCAGGTGATCGTCGAATTTGGGCGTCATCGGCGACGGCTTGAAGATCGGGTTCTTGATCCCGTATTTCGACATGCCGTCCTTGATCAGGCTGACCTTGAGATGGACCCAGCCCGCCATCTCGATGGCGCCGCAGAAGGTGATCTCGCCATCGCCCTGGCTGAAATGCAGGTCGCCCATGGAGAGGCCGGCGCCCGGAACGTAGACGGGGAAGTAGATCTTCGAGCCGCGCGACAGATCCTTGATGTCGCAATTGCCGCCATGCTCGCGGCCCGGCACCGTGCGGGCGCCTTCCGCCGCGGCCTTGTCCTTCGCCTCGCCCTTGAGCCGGCCCATATGGGCGGTGGGGCCGAAGGGCAGGGTGGCGAGCGCCGGCACCCGGCCGGGATTGGTGTCGTAGAGCGCCTTCTCGCGGGTGTTCCAGGTGTCCAGCATCTTCGGATCGGGCAGGCAGCCGATCAGGCCGGGATGGATCAGGCCGGGGAACCGCACGCCGGGGATGTGGCGCGACTTGGTGAACATGCCCTCGAAATCCCAGATCGACTTCTGCGCCTGGGGGAAGTGTTCGTCGAGGAAGCCGCCGCCGTTCTTCTTGGAAAAGAAGCCGTTGAAGCCCCACTGGCTCTCGGGCTTGGCGCCGATATCGAGGAGATCGACCACCAGGAGATCGCCGGGCTCCGCGCCCTCGACGCCGATGGGGCCGGAGAGGAAGTGGACGATGGACAGGTCGATGTCGCGCACGTCGTCGGCGGAATCGTTGTTCTTGATGAAGCCGCCGGTCCAGTCATAGGTTTCGACGATGAAGTCGTCGCCGGGCTTGACCATGGCCACCATCGGAATGTCCGGGTGCCAGCGATTGTGGACCATGTCGTTGTCGTAGGCCGACTGCGTCAGGTCGACCTTGATCAGGGTCTCAGCCATCGTTGTTCGACTCCCTCTGGCGTGACCGGGGCGTGCGCCCCGTTTGGGCCGGCCGGCTCATCCGGCGGGCCGTAGACGATGGCCGGCGGCGCCCTTGGCGGCGCGGCCCGGCGTTCAGCTCGCGAGCAGCTCTTTGAGCGCGGCGTCGAGCGTGGCGATGTCGTCGGGGCTGGTGCCGGGGCCGCCGGCGAAATGGCCCCACCAGGTCTCGATGACCCGCAACTCGGCGTTCGGCATCGATTCCGCCTCGATCCGGTTGTCCTCCGGCGGGAAGTACAGGTCGGTGGAGGCCGGCATCAGGATCGCCTTGGCGCGGATCGCGGCAAGCGCAGCCTTGGTATCGCCCTTGAAGACCGGATTGGCGCCGATATCGCCGTTCTGCCAGGTCCAGAGCATGGCCAGCAGATCGTTGGCATCGCGGGTGTAGAACAGGCCTTCCCAGAACCCGACGAGGAAATCCTCCAGGGACGCGTAGCCCATATGGGTCAGGTCGGCTTCGATCCGGTAGAAGGTCTGCGACAGGCCCCAACCGGCATAGACCCGGCCGAAGGCGCGCAGCCCCTTGTTCGGCGGCGAGGTGTACCAGCCCTCCGCGAAAGCGGCGTCCGCCTGCAGGGCGGCTTTCGCCCCTTCGAGGAAAACGAAGTTGTGCCGCGAACACTTGGCCGAACCCTGAAACGGCAGGATGCGCGGGACCATGTCGGGATAGAGCGCGCCCCAATGGTAGGTCTGGAGCGCACCCATGGACCAGCCCGTCACCAGCACCAGCGTCTCGATGCCGAAATGCTCGGTGACGAGGCGGTGCTGGGCCACGACGTTGTCGTAGGCCGTCACATTGGGAAAGCGCGGCCCGTCCCAGGGGGCCGGCGTGTTGCTCGGCGAGGACGAGAGCCCATTGCCGAACATGTTCGGGATGATGATGAAGTATTTGTCCGGGTCGAGGGCCTTGCCCGGCCCGATCAACCATTCGTTCTCCGTGTGCTGGCCCGAATACCAGGTCGGATAGACGATGGCGTTGTCCTTGGCCGCGTTCAATGTGCCGAACGTCTTGAAGGCGAGCTTGGCCTTGCGCAGCGTCTTACCGCATTGGAGCACATAGTCGCCGAGTTCGAAGATCTCGTAATCCGCCATGGGGGCTCCCTGGAGCTGTGTTGCGGAACGGCGGGCGGATGCTGCCCCGGCGATCAGACCGAGAGGAAGCGGGCGACCTGTGCCTCGTCGATATCGGCCCGCATCGCCTCGTGGACGATGTTGCCGTTTTCGATGACGAGGACCCGGTCGGCGACGTCGAGGGCGAAGCTCAGCACCTGCTCCGAGACCACGATGGAAAGGCCGCGCTCGTCGCGGATCTTCTTCAGGGTCCGTCCCATCTCCCGGATGATCGAGGGCTGGATACCTTCGGTCGGCTCGTCGAGGAGGAGCACCTTCGGCCGGCTGGCCAGCGCCCGCGCGATGGCCAGTTGCTGCTGCTGGCCGCCGGAAAGGTTGCCGCCGCGTCTTGCCTTCATTTCCAGCAGGACCGGGAACATCGTGTATAGATCCTGCGGAACCTTGCGCTCCTTGGTGACGGTCAGGCCCGTCTCGATATTCTCCTGCACCGTCATGGCCGAGAAGATCATCCTACCCTGCGGCACATAGGCGAGGCCGCCCGCCACGCGCTGGTGACTCTTGAGGGCGGTGATGTCCCGGCCGTCGACGGTGATGGTGCCGGACTTCACTGGGACGATCCCCATCAGGGTCTTCATCAGCGTGGTCTTGCCCATGCCGTTGCGGCCCATCACGGCGACGATCTCGCCGGGTGCGATGCTGATGTCGAGGCCGTGCAGCACCTCGCTCTGGCCGTAGGCCGAGTGCAGGTCGCGGATCGCCAGCATCGGCTGAGCCCCGAGAGCGGGCGCCGGCGGGAGGGTAGCCGAGGCGGAACTGGTCTGAAGCATGGCGCCGGTCCTGTTCAGTGGCCGAGATAGACTTCGATGACCTTCGGGTCGTTCTTCACCCGCTCCATCGAGCCTTCGGAGAGCACCTTGCCCTGGTGCAGCACGGTGACCCGGTGGGCGATGTCCTCGACGAACTTCATGTCGTGCTCGATCACCAGCACCGAGCGGCCGACGATGATCTGGTTGAGGAGTTCGGCGGTCTTGATGCGCTCGCCGACGCTCATTCCGGCCACCGGCTCGTCAAGCATCAGGAGTTCGGGGTCCTGGATCAGCAGCATGCCGATCTCGAGCCATTGCTTCTGGCCGTGGCTGAGGAACTCGGCCCGCTCTTTGAGCTGATCTTTCAGGAAGATCATGGTCGCGACTTCGTGGATGCGGTCGCGGACCTCGGCATCGCGTTTGAAGGTCAGCGCGCCCCACACCGTGCGGCCGCGGGGAAACGAGATCTCCAGATTCTCGAACACCGTGAGGTCGTCGTAGATCGACGGCGTCTGGAACTTGCGGCCGACGCCGGCCTGGACGATGGCGCTCTCCGAGATCTTGGTGAGTTCCTGGCCCTTGAACTTGATCGACCCGGCGCTGGCCTTGGTGCGCCCGCAGATCAGGTCGAGCACCGTGGTCTTGCCGGCGCCGTTGGGGCCGATGATGACGCGGATCTCGTTGGGATCGACGTAGAACGACACGTCGTTCACCGCCTTGAAGCCGTCGAAGGAGACGGTGAGGGCTTCCACCGAGAGGAGGAAGTCCTTCGCGTCGGGGGATTCGCCGATGATCGGCGAGCTCAGGATGGCGGCGTTCATCGTCAGTCTCGCTCCTATTCGGCGGGGGTGCCGTGGGGGACGGGCGCACCCACCGGCGCCAGGGCCTTGACCTTGCGGGTCAGGCGCGGCTCGACATAGCTGCGGTAGATGCCGGCCAAGCCGTTGGGGAAGGCGAGCACGACGGCGATGAACAGGGCGCCGAGGCCGAAGAGCCAGAGTTCGGGGAAGCTCTCCGAGAAGGTGGTCTTGGCCCAGTTGACCAGAAGCGTTCCCCAGACGGCGCCGAACAGGGACAGGCGCCCGCCCACGGCGGCGTAGATCACCATCTCGATGGAGGGCACGATGCCGACGAAGGACGGCGACATGAACCCGACCTGCAGGGTGAACATCGCGCCGCCGATGGCGGCGAAGCCGGCCGCGAGGCAGAAGGCGAAGACCTTGAACCCGGCCACGGAATAGCCCGAGAACCGGACCCGGTCCTCCTTGTCGCGCATGGCGAGGAGGATGCGCCCGAGCTTGGCCTTCTTCACGTATTGCGCCGCCAGGATGCAGCCGAGGAGCAGGCCGCCATTGACGAAGTAGAGGATGAACTTCGCGCTGTCGGTGCGGATGTCCCAACCGTGCAGGGTCCGCAGGTCGGTGATGCCGTTGATGCCGCCGGTATAACCCTGCTGGCCGACGATGAGGATCGTCAGGATGGCGGCGATGGCCTGGGTGATGATGGCGAAGTAGGTGCCGCCGACCCGGCGGGTGAACATCGCGAAGCCGATGATGAAGGCGAAGAACACCGGCACGGCCACGACGAGGATCAGCGTCAGCGGCAGGCTCTGGAACGGCTTCCACATCAGGGGAAGTTCGGTGATCTGGTTCCAGTCCATGAAGTCCGGGATGCCCGGCGTCGACTGGATCTTGGTGTTCTCGACGCTGGAGGCTTCGAGCTTCAGGTACATGGCCATGCAATAGCCGCCGAGCCCGAAGAACACGCCCTGTCCGAGAGACAGGATGCCGGCATAGCCCCAGCACATGACGAGGCCCAGCGCCACGAAGGCGTAGGTGAGATACTTGCCGACGAGGTTGAGGCGGAACGCGTCGAGGGTCGCCGGCAGGACGAAGAGGATGAGGCCGGCGAGGAGCGCGAGGCTCACCCACTCCATCGGCTTCATGAAGGGATTGTCGTTCACGGTGAGCGACTTCGACAGGGTCTGGACGGGGCTTGTCATCGGGATGGCCTCCTCAGCGCCGGACCTTGAGGGTGAACAGACCCTGCGGGCGAACCATCAGGATCCCGACGACGGCGAGCAGCGTCAGAACCTTGGCGGTGGAGCCGGACAGGAAGAATTCGAGGGTCGACTGGGTCTGCGAGATCGAGAAGGCCGAGGCGATGGTGCCGAGCAGGCTCGCCGCGCCGCCGAAGACGACGATCAGGAAGGTGTCGACGATGTAGAGCTGGCCCGATGTCGGCCCGGTGGAGCCGATCATGGTGAAGGCCGAGCCGGCCACACCGGCGATGCCGCAGCCGAGGCCGAACGTGTAGCGATCCACCTTCTCGGTATCGATGCCGACCGCGCCGGCCATGGGGCGGTTCTGCATCACCGCACGCACCTGCTGGCCGAAGCGCGAGCGGTACATCAGCAGGCCGACGCCGACGGTGATGAGAGTCGTGATCGCCATCACGAAAAGGCCGTTGATCGGCACCTCGATCGTGTCGGTGACCTGGACCGAACCGATGAGCCAGGAGGGCAGCTCGACGCCGACTTCGCGGGCCCCGAAGATGGTGCGGTAGGCCTGCTGCAGGATCAGCGACAGGCCCCAGGTGGCGAGCAGCGTATCGAGGGGGCGCTTGTAGAGATGCCGGATGAGCGTCCATTCGACGATCATCCCGAGGGCTCCCGAGGCCAGGAAGGCCAGGATCATCGCCACGAAGAAGTAGATACCGAACAGGCCGGGCAGGTGGGTCTGGAAGAAGGTCGAGCACAGATAGGTGACGTAGGCGCCGAGGATCATGAACTCCCCATGCGCCATGTTGATCACGCCCATCTGGCCAAAGATGACCGCGAGGCCGAGCGCCATCAGCACGTAGACCGAGAACAGGATCAGGCCGGCGAAACCCTGCATCGCGAAGATCGCGCCGAGATCTCCGAGGGAATAGTCACCGAGCATGTTTTCGACCTTCCGAAGAATCCGACGTCTGCTTTGCAAGCATTGGGCCGATCAGCCGTGGCGCGGCGCGACCCGAAAGGGCGCGCGCCCTCCCCCTTGTGGGGAGGGCCGGGGTGGGGGTGGCTCATCGCATCGCCCCTCCCTCGTCGGCCCATTGGCACCCTCCGCGCCCCGCTCCCTCCGCG
>NZ_JADIJP010000063.1:0-4663 GCF_017355285.1 Methylobacterium sp. SD274
GCTCGGACCCGCCGGGCCGTGACCTGGGATGGGCTGTCCTTTCGCGGGGTCGCCCTCTACCGCCAGGGCATGCTGTCCACCCTGTCGCAGAAGCCGGTCTTTCCACGGGGCAGTGTCGAGCCCGTGGCCGAACCGAAGCCGTCGGGACCACGAATCGGTCTGGCTCTGGGCGGCGGTTCCGCGCGGGGCTGGGCGCATATCGGCGTCATCGAGGTGCTGGAAGAGGCCGGCATCCACCCCGACATGGTGGCGGGCTGCTCCATCGGTGCCGTCGTGGGGGGCTGCTACGCCGCCGGCAAGCTCGATCTCCTCAAGGATTTCGCCCTGTCGCTGACGAGGCGGCGGGTCATGGGGCTCCTCGACCTGCGTCTGGGGTCGGGCCTCATCGCCGGCGAGCGGTTGAAGCGCCGCCTCGAAGGCGATCTCGGCACGCGGCGGGTGGAGAACCTGCCGATCCGCTTCGCCAGCGTCGCGACGGATCTCGGCTCGGGCGACGAGGTCTGGCTGACCCGTGGCTCCCTGGTGGAGGCGATCCGGGCCTCTTACGCCCTCCCCGGCCTGTTTCCCCCGGTGCGTCTCGACGGGCGCCTGATGATGGACGGAACGCTGGTGAATCCGGTTCCGGTCAAGCTCGCGCGCGGGCTCGGGGCCGAACTGGTGATCTGCGTGAACCTCAACGGCGATCCGCGGGCCGAGCCCGGTCTGGTGATCGGGCCTGACGGCGACGGGGCTGCCTCGCCGGCCCTGCCCCTCACCACGTCGCGCCGGGGATGGAACCTGCTGAACCGCATGCGCGGCACCGGTCGGCGCGGGCCGGCGCCACGCCCTGCCCCGCCCCGCGAGCCCGGCCCTCCCGGCATGGGGCGCGTGATGTTCGACGCGTTCAACATCACCCAGGACCGGATCTCGCGGGCGAGGCTGGAGCGGGACCCGCCGGATCTCATGCTGTCCCCGCGCCTCGCGGAGATGGGCTTGTTCGAGTTCCACCGCGCCGAAGAGGCGATCTTCCTCGGGCGGGAAGCGGCCAAGGCCGCCCTGCCGCGCATCAGGGAACTCATTACCCTGGCGGCCGAGCGGGTCTGACCCTGCCGGGGCCCCTCCGCTCCGCGTGAGGGATCCCCGACGCCGTGTCAGGCCATGGTGATGTAGTCGCGCATGGCCTGGTGCTCCGCCTCCACGGCGGCGATCCGGCGCTTGACCACGTCACCGATAGAGACGAGGCCAGCGAGCCGCCCGTCCTCGACCACCGGCACATGGCGGAAGCGCCCGTCGGTCATCAACTGCATGACCTCCTCGACGGTGCTCGACCGGGTGCAGGTGGTCACCGACGCCGTCATGTGCTGCGAGATCGGCGCATCGAACGCCCCCGCTCCCTGGCGGGACAGGGCCCGGATGATGTCCCGCTCGGACAGGATGCCGAGGACGGCACCCTCGTCATTGCTCACCACGATGGCGCCGATCCGCTTCTCGGCGAGGAGATGGATGGCGTCGTCCAGGGTCCGGTTCGGCTCCACAGTGACGACTGAGCCGCCCTTCTCGGAAAGGATGCGTGCGACGGTCATGACCATGATCTCCCATAGGCTGTTTCGCGGGCCGGGTTGATCCCGGCGCATCACGGAATTGTGTGATGTCATGTCTGATGTGACAACCCACGGGACCGGCCTTCCGATGCCAAAACATGCGGAAAAATTACGCTTTTCCGCCTCCTAAGCGGTCAAACACCGGAAAGAGGAAAAATCCTGCCAGGAACCCGCCCAGATGGGCGTCCCATGCCACGGTCGAGGATTCCGCGCCCAGCGGCAGCGAGATGATCCCGAAGACGAAGTTGGTGACGAGCCAGATGCCGAGGAACATCACCGCCGTGCGATTGCGCAGGAGCTCGGGGATGGTCTGGAGCGGCGGCTGGGCGGCGTGCTGCCAGGGCTGGCTGGCATGGAAGGATGGCGGCGGCTGGAACACGAAGCGCGCGGCGGCGGCCATCAGCGCCGAGACAGCGGCCGAGGCGCCGATCAGCGGGGCCGTGCTCAACGGGTCGATCGCCACGTGGAGCACGCCTCCCGCCACCGCGCCGATGAGGCCGAGGAGGCCATAGCGCCAGGGGCCGCATCGCCGCGCCACGGGGGAGCCGAAGGCGGCGAGCCAGACCACGTTGAAAATGACATGCGTCCACGAGCCGTGCAGCAACGCATAGCTGGCGAAGGTCCAGAGGCTCGCGGACGGGTTGGCCACCACGTATTGCGCGAAGGCCGCACGGGCCTGGACCACATCCGTATCGCCTATTGCCGAGGAGGCGGCCGACAGGATCTCCGCGGCCCGGTCCGGGTCCACCGAGGCGAGCCAACGGCCCGGGATCAGGGCCAGGTTCAGCAGAAGCGTGATGTCCCATTCGTCCGGGAGAACGAATTCCCGCAGGGCATGGAGGCCGAGCAGGAGGGCGATCGAGGCCGTCACCGCGCCGGGCATGTTGAAGACGGGGACGCGGCTTTGGCGCGGCAGATCGGGCATGGCATCCATGGCGCCACCATGTCGGCGCGGATGCCGCCGCCGCAAGCCCCCGGCCCATGCAAATTCAGGCGAGCGATGCGCGATTCGGGCGCAGTCCTCCACGACCCGAACGGTCCGACGATGCAGGACATCGCCGCGATGGGTGCCGGGCGGCAGCGTTTCCCCCGCCGCGTTAACCCTAATCAGAGCTTAAGCGAGCGTACCGCCTTGGACGGGCATAGAGTGTGCGGCAGGCTTGTTAACCGAACCGGCAGCTGTGTCCAGCGCCGGATGGATCGGGCCGATTTCGAACAGGTCCCAGCGGGACCGTGCCACGACGGGACGCCATGAAGCATCCGACCAGCCGTATGCTCTATCATTACTGGGACCGGCTTCGTGGTACGCGGGCCGCGCCCGAGAGGAGCGAGATCGAGCCCGGCGAGATCCGCAACCTCCTCTCCGAGAGCCTCATCCTCGAACTCGACATGGCGCGGTCGGCCGCGACGGTCCGGCTCGCGGGGACCCGCGTCTGCGCCCTGTTCGGGCGCGAATTGCGCGGCAGCGCCTTCGGCGACATCTGGGGTGCGGGACAGGCCGATCCCTGGCGCCTCGTAGAGACGGTGGCGGTCGATACGGTGGGGATCGTCGCGGGGCTGCGCGGGATGACCCAGAGGGACGAACAGATCGACCTCGAACTCCTGCTTCTCCCCCTGCGCCATCGTGGGCAGACCCAGGTCCGCATGTTCGGGGCGCTGAGCCCGAAAGTCGTTCCGCAATGGCTGGGGCTTCGGCCCGTGACGCGGCTCGAATCCATCTCCCTCCGCGTCCTCGACCCGACCTACGACGTCATCGATCTCGCCAGGAACGATGCCGCCTCCAGCCTCAGGAACCTGCCCGAACCGGCCAATGACAGCGTTCCGGTGCGGCGCGGACATCTCATGGTGCATCCCGGCGGACGGGCCTGATCGGTACTTCAATGGACCGATCGAGAGACTGATCTGTCTTCGGCAAAGATTTTCGTAACGAGCCGACCTGTAGAATTGTGCTGACGACGATCGAACCCGAGTGCGGATTTCGCGATGATCGAGGCTTTCGCGCCCGCTGAAACCAAGTTCGCGCCCGCTGAAACCAAGCCGGTCCGCCTGTTGCGGCCGTCGGATCTGCGTCGGCATCAGCGCGTCCAAGTCTCCCTCCTCGGCCGCTACATGCTTGCCGACCGGCGTGAATATCCTTGCCAGACGGTCGACATGTCTCCGGGCGGCGTGCGCCTGATTTGCGCGGTCCTGGGCGAACTCGACGAGCGCGTCGTGCTGTATCTCGAGCGTATCGGGCGGATCGAAGGGACCATCGCCCGGTTTCCCAGCGGGGGCATGGCCGTCCGCCTGAGCGCGACCCAGCGCAAGCGCGACAAGATCGCGTCTCAGCTCACCTGGATCTCCAACCGTGAGGCGCTCGGCCTGCCCGAAGGCCGCAACCACGAACGTCTCACGCCACAGGAGACAGGCGTGCTCCTGAAGCTCGAGAACGGGCGCGAGGTCGCGGCCCGCATCATCGACGTCTCCCTGTCCGGCGTCGCCCTCTCGACCCAGGCCCAGCCGCCCGTTGGCATGAGCGTCATGGTCGGGCGGACACCGGGGCGCGTGGTGCGTTACTTCGAGGGCGGCATCGGCGTGGGCTTCATGCTGCCGATCTCGCCCGACCTGTTCCATGAAGGCCTGACGCTCTGAGAGCGTCGTCCCGCCTCTCCGGTTGAGGGCGCTCCGTCTGCGGGTTCTGCCGGCATGGCGCTCGCCCGAAGGTCGGCGTCGTCGCGACAGGACCTCCCCAATGCGTCCCGCGCCGGCTGGCCGTTTCGGCCTGTCTCCCCCCTCCGTCGCGACAGCCACGGCGTCCGGCGAGAGCGGGGCCGCAATCGTCGTCGGTCGATCCCGCCTCGCCATGGTTACGACTTCCTGATCGCCACCGCGCGAATGCGAGTCTTCGATTCAGCGGGTGATTGGCTCTGACCCGCAGGAGCTCCGTCCCAGGGCCGAATCGATAAAATTGCGCGTATCCGCTTCAGCGCGGCTCAGGAAGCGTGGCGGCATCGTGGTCCTCGTTGGACGAGGTGGTCGCGATGGCACGGACGAAATCATTCTTGCTTGGGATGCTCGCGGCATTGGCGCTGTTCGGCGCCGGC
>NZ_JADIJP010000064.1:0-4626 GCF_017355285.1 Methylobacterium sp. SD274
GTCGAAGGAGAGTGCGGTGAAGGCCTCGGGCGGACGCGGCGGGGCGGAGAGGCGGGCGAGGCGGCGGCGCGCATCCGCCGCGTGCGGTCCGCGCGGGTAGCGCGAGAGGTAGGACCAGTAGGCGTCCTGCGTGCCCGCAGACAGGGCGCGGCGCCAAGTCGTCGCCTCGCGCCGGGCGGCCACGATGGCGCGCACGCGCTTGGCCATCGGGTCGTCGGGATAGGCCCCGAGGAAATCCTGGTAGCCTTGCAGCGTGTCGCGCTCGACCGCCACCGAATAGGCGTCCCGCGCGCCGATGTCGCCTAACGGCCGGTCGCGGAGGGCCGCGATCGGCTCGGGCTGCGCCGGGGCGGGCGCGTCGGCATTGCGCTCGAAGAACACGAACGGTGCCTCGATCCGGGCGTCGTCCCAGGGCATGGCCGCGCCTTTGGTGGTCTCGTTCACCCGCAGGCGCACCCGGTCGAAGAGGGCCGCCGGCTGGAGGCCGCCCTCGCGGATCATCTCCACCAAGGCCTGCGCATAGGCGCCATAGGCCCCCGTCTCGCCCGGCGCCACGGTGCCGGGCGCCGCGTTGTAGGCGATGAGGCTACCGGGTTCGGCCTCTACCAGGGCGAGACCGCCGGCGAGCGGTTCGCCCGTCTTCAGAACGGGTTGGCGCGGGCCGCATCGAGCACCACGAACCGGGCCTTCAACGGCACGGTGGAGAGGCGCTTGAGATAGTCTGATACCCGCAGGGCCGCGACCGGAACGTCGACGGCGGTGACGATGCGGGCATTCACCGGCGCGAAGAAGGTCTCGCCCTCGAACTGCAGCCCGTATCCGGCGAGATAGACGAAGGCCACCGTGTCCGGCCCCGAGGCCGCCGCCTTGTCGAGGAAGTCGCGCAGGGCTTTGCGCAGGGCATCCTCGTCGAGGTCGCGCGCCCCCACCACGTCGAACTCCGCCGCCGCATCACGCTGCGAGCGACATCATACGGAGCATCGCGGACGACCAGAGCGCGAGCCATCGCACAATCGTGCAGGAGGGGGGCCTCGTCCAGGGATGACCGGAATCGGCCTTACCAAATCCTCGCTCCGAGCGGCGACGATCGCGACTCAGGGATGCGCCTGTCCGCTGGGCCGGTGATCGAAGGTCTACGTTCGATGTCCGCTCTTACTCGGCACGATCGATCGGTGCCCGGAGTGCTTTCGCCACCCTCGGTGACGTTCCGGCGGCACTTTCCATCACTGAGCCGACCGTTGTGCCGAATGTCGTGTTCCTTATCGGCCTACGCGTCCTTTCAACGTACGACATTGTCGGTCATGGAGGTCTTCGCTAGGCAGAGGGCGTCGCGCTTGGTGCCGTTTTTCAGAAAAATATTTACTTATATACTACAATTAACGTCTTTAATTTGTCGATAAGAAATAGTTTGGAGCTTTTCCAGAGAGTAGTGGAATTACAACAGGTGTTTAAGAACTTGATTACGCCCACTCATGATGGATGAGGCGTGCTTGTAGCGAACATCTTTGTCCTTCTACAGATCTCGATGCCGGCCAAGACATGCCGAGACTTGAGACGACGACATCATGAATAAGCTAAAAGAAGAATTATATTGCAGCACAGTGCTGCGCCCGCTCGTCGTTTTGAAGATGACGACCATCCTGGCGATCGGTGTCGTGCCGTTCTCCGGTGCGCGAGCCCAGGTGCTCCCGGCCGAGCAGGCGGTGGTGTTGTCGGAATTGTCGGTGATCGGCAGTGGCGAACGGGCGAACGGCCCCGTCACCGGCTACCGGGCGAGCCGTTCCGCGACCTCGACCCGGACGGACACCGCCCTGCGCGACTCTCCGCAATCGGTCCAAGTCGTGCCCCGTGACGTGCTCATCGACCAGCAGGACGTCCGCCTGACCGATGCGCTCACCAATGTGAGCAATGTCCAGCCCGCCGGCACCATCCAGGGCCGGTCCGACACTTATGTGCTGCGCGGCTTCAACACGCAGACCTACGCGATCGACGGCGTGCTGCTGAACCCGGCCAACACGTTCCAACCGACACAGCGCGACCTCGCCAATGTCGAGCGCGTGGAAGTTCTCAAGGGCCCCACCTCCGTGCTCTATGGCAGGGGCGATCCCGGTGGCCTGATCAACATCGTCACGCGCCAGCCCATGCTCACGCCCTCCGCGGACCTCACCCTGCAGGGCGGGTCTTACGCATTCCGGCGGCTTCAGGGCTCGGTGACGGGGGCCGTTCCCGGGACGGAAGGGCTCGCCGCCCGCTTCAGCTTCGCCACGCAGGACGACCCCACCTTCCGGGATTTCGGTGGCCCTTCCAATTCGCGGCATTTCTTCGCGCCGTCCTTGTTGTGGACGCCCGACGCATCGACGCGGATCTCCCTGAGTGCCGAGTTCTCGCGCCAGCACAGCCAGTATGACGAAGGTCTCACGGCTTTCCAGGGCCGGGTGCCCCTGGACAACATCCGCCGTTACTACGGCGAGTCATGGTCCCGGTATTATGGCGAATCGAACTCCATCACCCTGCGGGCCGAGCATGACGTCAACGAAAGCCTGACCCTGCGGCAGGTGATCAACGGCCAGTGGGGCCAGTTCGATGTGTTGGCCACCCGCGCCACCGGGGTGAGCGCGAACGGGGCGTCGCTGACGCGGCGTCTGTCCGAGGTCGAGTCCATCTACAACTCGATCGACAGCCAGACGGAAGCCGTCGCCCGTTTCGACCTGTTCGGCTTCCGCCACACGGCCCTGTTCGGCGTCGAAATCGTCGACGGTTACCGTCATCCCTATACGCAGCAGGGGACAGCAAGCGCGGTTTCCTTCCTCAACCCGATCCGGGGATCGATCCCGCAGATCGGAACGCTCGCCCTGCAGAGTGACCTGCGGCAGAACCTGTTCATGGTCGGCACCTACATGCAGGACCAGATCGAGCTGGCCCAGGGGCTGCAACTCGTCCTCGGCGTCCGTGTGGATACGGCCAACCAGCTGTATTTTCAGCGCACCCTCACCAACAACACCGTCCCACCCACGCGGGACGTCACCGGAACCTCACCGCGCGTCGGCCTGGTCTGGCGGCCGATCGAGCCGCTCACCGTCTATGGAAGCTACACGACTTCTTTCACCCCACAGACCGCCAACGTCATCGGTGGCCTTACGCCGGCGCCGGAGACCGGCGAGCAGGTCGAGATCGGCACGCGCGTCGACCTGATCCCCAATCGCCTCACCCTGAGCGCCGCCGCCTTCCGGATCGTTCGGGCGAACGTCGCCGCGGCCGACCCAATCAATACCGGCTTCTCCATCATCACCGGCGAGCAGCGTTCGCAGGGCGTCGAGGCCGACATTGCGGGCGAGATCCTGCCCGGATGGAGGATCATCGGCGGTATCGGCTATCTCGATGCAAAGGTGACGCAGGATACGACGATCGCCATCGGCAACCGGCTCCCGGCTGCCCCGACCTTCAGCACCAGCCTGTGGTCGACCTACCAGTTCCAGAGCGGCCCGATGCGGGGCTGGGGCTTCGGCGGCGGCGTCACCTATGTGGGCGAGCGCTTCGGCGACATCACCAACAGTTACAAGGTCGGCGCCTATGCGCGCCTCGACGCGACCTTGTTCTACGAGATCGACCCGACATGGCGTTTCGCCGTGAACGGCCGCAACCTCACGGATCGCCGCTACATCGAGCAGCCCTTCAATCAGTTCAACAATCTCCCCGGCGCACCGCTCACCGTCCTCGCCAGCGTGACGGCCCGCTACTGAGGTAAGGCTCGCTGCCTGCCGCAAGTCACACCTCGCGCCCGGCCGGTCGCGGGATGTGACGCGGTGCGGCGACCGAGATCGGCGGCCCCATCACCGGCCCCGGTAGGGCCGATCCCGCCTCTGGCACTGCGGTCTCCTGCGACGGTGGGGCCTGACGCCGTCGCGCCTATTGCTTGCTCGCCTATTGCTTGGCGCGATTGATCAGCGCCTGGAGCGCTCTCGCCACGGGCTCGGTGACGTTCTTGCGGTACTTCTTATGGACGAGCTGGCCGTTGTGATAAATGTCGTGCTCGACATAGAGCCGCTCGCCATCCCACCGCACCACATTGTCGGTCTCGGAGGTCTCCGTCACCCCGAGATCGTCGCGCAGGGTGATGTTGCTGGGCTGTGTCAACATATCGGGTCCTTTCAAGCGTTTCCGGTGCATCGGGCGCGTGGGATGCGGCTTTGTCCCGTGGATGGCGGAGCGGGCTTTGCGAAAACGGTCCGCGCAATGCCGGTGAACCGGGCTGTCCCTCGCCGAGCCGCCATGGCACGCACCTCACCCATCCGGCCCCGACGCCTCGTTGTCCCTCTGGCGGGTCGCACGGCTGCAACCCACCGTCGTTTCGCCGATCTTACGGAGCGGCGGCGTTCGATGCCAGCACGAAGCCGGCCTCCATCGCTCAACGCACGGTCACCTGGTTCTTGATCCGCTCATAGGTCGACCGGCTGAGGACGCGTTTCGAGAGAAGCTGATCCACCGAGGCGTAGGGCCTGCGCTGGGTGATGGCGCGGCCGATCATGCCGCCACCCTTGAGGCCGTTGAGTTCCGCCACCGAGGCGGTGTTGAGATCCACCACGGAGACCGCCGCCGGCCCCGCATTGTCGATGGCCTGCTGCGTTT
>NZ_JADIJP010000065.1:0-4466 GCF_017355285.1 Methylobacterium sp. SD274
TTGCGACGCCGGATGCGGCGCGAGACGGTGATGACCTTTGGCGCAACGCTTCCAGCTTGCATCATCGCCATGGAGGCGTGCTGTGGCGCCCATCACATGGGCCGGGCGCTCGCCGCTCAAGGTCACACCATCCGGTTGATGTCGCCGGAATATGTGCGGCCCTACGTCAAAGCCCAGAAGAATGACGACCGCGACGCTGAGGCGATCGCGGAGGCTGCGACGCGTCCGACCATGCGGTTCGTCGCGCTGAAGTCGGAGGCACAGCTCGACACGCAGACCCTGCACCGGGTGCGCGACCAGCTCGTGGGCGAACGCACGGCCCTGATGAACCAAATCCGAGCCGTTCTTCTGGAGCGCGGTCACATCGTCCCGCAGGGACGCGCCAAGCTCGCCGCCAGATTTGAAAATCTGCTCGATACCGAGGCGGTCTCTGACCTCACGCCACGGATGCGCATCCTCGTGGCGGACGTGCGTGAACGCTGGCAGTCCCTTGACGGACGCATCGCAGCCCTCGACGCAGAGTTCGCCGAACAGGCCCGGACCGACGAAAGCGCCCGCCGGCTCACCACCATCCCGGGCATCGGTGCACTCAACGCGACGGCGCTGGTCGCGGCGATCGGTGATGTGGCGACCTTCGCCCGCGGACGTGATCTGGCGGCCTGGCTCGGCCTCGTGCCGCGTCAGGTCACAACGGGCGGACGACCACGCCTCCTCGGGATCACCAAACGCGGCAGCAAGTACCTGCGCAAGATGCTGATCCAGGGCGCACGGGCCGCGATGCCGACTTTGCGCAAGAGCGATACGCTGATCGGCCAGTGGCTACGGGGCCTGCTGGCGCGGGCGCACGCCAACACCGCCGTCGTCGCGCTGGCAGCCAAGATGGCCCGGACCGTCTGGGCGCTGCTGCGCCACGAACGCGTCTATGAGCCGGCGGCGGTGGCTGCCTGAACCGAGCTTGGTCGGCGAAGCCTTCGTCGGCCTCACCATGTCTGCGAGCGGCGAGAGGAAGATGGCCTGACAGTCGATCGGTGTTCTGGAAGCCTCCGGCGGAAAATGGCGCTCGACGCCGACCCCTTTATGAGGACCAGGACGCGCGGATCTCCATCTTGGCCAACGGCATCGCCGGAAGGCCGGATACGTTTATGCAGACTGCTCAGACCAGCGGATCATAAGCCACTTGCGGACGGGGCGGGCCATACGTTTCCGAGGATGGCGTGTACGAGCGCAGCTTTTTTTCTTCGACGCACGCAGGCGAGGCCGACACCTCAAAAAGGTCAGCAACCTCGGTCGTCCGCGTCCGCTCCTCGTGGCCATCGACCGCGCCAGCTGCAAGCCCATCGCGCAGGCGAGCTTCGACGCGGGGCTCAACCTGCCGTCGGACGCCTCCCCGGGCTCATGGAAGCCGAGCTTGCCGATGCCATCGACTACATGGCCAGGCGCGCACGCCCGCGGGGAGGCGCGCGCCAGGGGCCTGCCTGGCGGTGCCCTGGAACCGGGTGCCGGGCAGGGGAGAGGATGCGGGCACACAGGCAGGCCTGATGGGGCCACGCCTCCCCCTCGCACCCCGAGGCCATCATGACGCTCTGAGGAAGGCACGAGATCCCAGGGGGCGCATGCCCTGCCTCGGGTCTTGCCCGTCGTCCCCTCGATGCGCGCCCAGGGCACGCGCGGGGCCATGGTCGAGGCCTTGACGGGGGGTGATGGGCATGGGGACCCCACGAGTAGGGGTAGGGGGTGCGAGGAGGCGTTCGCCCGCAGGTCCCAGCTACTTATGAAATTTTTCTCCGAGGCCTCCGCATTCCGCATTCGATGCCGGCCTAATCCATTGACACCGTTGCACCTTTGCCGCGCCGGAATGCGGAGTGACCGATCGTGACGTCCTACGGCCCCAAGCACGCAGCGCGCAGCCTGAACCCGGAGCAGGTTCGGGCCGCGGCCGACCGCGCCGATGGGACGGTTCCGGAGCCCGCCGCGTCCCCCACAGGGGACAAAGGCGGGGTCTACTCGATCACGGCGCTCGCCGAGATGGCGGGCTTCCACCGCGACACGATCTCCGACTGGACCCGCCGGAAGGAGAACCCACTGCCGACCGTGAGCGGGGGCAGCCACGGCGTCGAGTACAGGATCAGCCTGCGGTGCCTCATCGAATGGCGCGAGGATCAGGCGCGCGTCGAGGGCGCCTTCCAGTTCATGGGGATCAAGGCCCCCTACAAGGCCATCATGGCGAGGGATAAATTCGTCCGCATGGGCGAGAGCGAGCGCGCCCTGGTGTACCGCGCCCCGATGCAGGCGGCGATCCGGACGGCACCACCCCCGTGGTCGCCCTGGCGCCGGCCGGCGTGCTCCGGCGATCGGACGTCGTCACCCTCGACGGCGACAGCTACCGCATCGGGACCCCGACGGACTGGCCCGCCGGAGGCCTGCGCCGGTACCTGCAGGCGCCGGCCTGACGGCCGCTCACCGCTCGTCCTGTTCGAAGTACCCGGACCTCTCGATGTCGTCGATGTAGCAGTCCGTGCCGGACAGGAGGTTGGCCACGCCTTCCATGACCTCCTTCAGTCTCAGGAGATCCACGCGCTTGACGTCGCCGTATAGGATCGGCTTGCCGTCGCGCGTGACAGGGTACCGGAACGAGAAGGAGTTCGGATCGATCGCCGCGAACTCCCGGATGACCTCGCCGACCGCCGTGTTGGCGCCGTCGACGTCCTCGATCTCGAAGTATTCCATGATGCGGTGCACGGATTTCCAGAGCTCGTCCAACCGGTGGGACTGCCAGTTCGGCGGGACGTCGCACCGCCGACCGTACGATGCGATGATGCCTTTGAGCTCAAGCTCGATGAACTGCCGGTAGAGGAAGATGATCGGGAAGACGAGGCTGTCCTTCTCGTAGGATCCCTCCCTTGTCTTCTCGACCAGGGCATCGGCGGCGCCGCGATAGCCCGCGGTCATGATGCCGTGATTGCCGAAGGGGCTGTGGCCCAGGAACGAGTCGTCCGGCGTCCCCGACGCGGTGAACAGGCGGTCGCCCGGTGCTGGCCAGCAAAGCCTCCGCTTCCCGAGGGGCTCTATCTCCTGTTCCGCCATGCCGTCCCCCCTGAGCGCTCGTAAGCCCGGATCGTAGGGGGTTGCCCTGCCCGAGGCGAAGTCTCCCCGCGTGACCTGGAACGCGTAACGGGGTGGGGGGGACACTGCCTCTCGTAGCCAGCGAGAGCCCCCTTGTCCGACGTCGACTGCATCACCCAACTCGATGCCGCCGTACGTGCGGTCCTGAGGTCCGTCCTCGGGATCAAGCGCGTGCTCGGTGTTTATAGAAACGTGGCACCCCGACTAGAGCCGTTCCCTTTCAGATTGGCTCGTAGGCATCGTATCCGGCAGCGGCGAGGTAGTTTCGGCACTCATCCGGTCGGACGGCGGCGAACGCGTTCTCGATGGCGGTGGTTAGGTCGGCGGCGGTCCGTGCTGCAGCCGTTCGGAGGAGAGCTTTGACCTTGGCAAAGACTTGCTCGATCGGATTGAAGTCCGGACTGTAGGGCGGGAGGTAGAGAACCCGCGCGCCGACTGCCTCGATGGCCTCGCGCACCCCGGCGACCTTGTGAGCGTTGAGGTTGTCGAGGATGACGGTGTCACCGGGCTTGAGGACCGGAGCCAGGGTGTCGGTGACGTAGGCCCGGAAGCGCAGACCATTCGTGGCTCCATCGAAGACGGTTCTGGCGATCAATCCCGTGGCGCGCAGGGCGGCGGTGATGGTGGTGGTCTTGTAGTGCCCGTGAGGTACGGCGATCCGGCAGCGCTGACCGCACGGAGCACGGCCATACCGGCGGACCATCTTCGTCGTGGCGGCCGTCTCGTCGAGGAAGACCAGGCGATCTGGATCGAGATCGGGTTGACGCTCGAACCAGTCCTCGCGCGCGGCCTTCACATCCGGCCGCTCCTGCTCGGCCGCGTGGACAGCCCCTTTTTACGGGTGATCCCATGCCGGGCGAAGAAGCGTGACAGGCTGCTCGTGCTGGCGCGGACGCCCCGTTCCGAGAGCCTGTCGCTCAGTTCCCGCAGGAAGGAGAGCGGGTGCTCTTCGTGGATCCGAAGGATCAGGGCCGCCTGCGCTTCCAGGCGCTGCGAGTTGCGGTCGCCGCCCATGGGCCTGGGCGCGATCCGCCCGTCCTGCCGAAAGCGCTCGTGCCAACGGATCGCGCTGGCTGCCCCGACCCCAAAGCGTTTGGCAGCCTGACGCCGCGATGCACCCGCTTCAATCGCGGCGACCACACGCTCGCGCAGATCGACCGACAGGGCTGAAGGCATGGCAATCCTCCCTCACAAGCCCATCCAGTGAATCACACGCCAGCCAGATCGCCTACCCCAAGCGATTCAACCCGCCAGGGCACAGCTCTAGCCGGCCACTTGCGTACTATCTACGTCCGCTTGGGGGCGGGACCCATCCGCACAATCAACGACCGGGTTGGGTGGAT
>NZ_JADIJP010000066.1:0-4073 GCF_017355285.1 Methylobacterium sp. SD274
CACCGGTGTCGAGGATGTTGATCAGGTTCTTTGAGAAGTCCTGACGGTTCTGCACCACCGAAAGGTTGGAGCCGAAGGTCGAGGACTGGGCGCGAAGCTGGCTGGTGGCCGCCGTGATGGCCGTCAGAGCCTTGTTGATCTCGTCGTCAGACTGGAAGCCGCCGGTGATCGAGGTCAGGCCAAGGCCATCGGAGTCGAGCTTGGAACCCTCGATCGTCAAGCTGGAGGAACCCGTCTCGTTGAAGGCGACCTTCAGCGAGTTCTCGGCCTTGTCACTACCCGAACGGTACAGCAGGTTGATGCCGTTGTAGCTGGAATCCTTGGCCTGCTGGGTGATCTGATCGAGCAGTGTGTTGAACTGCTTGGCGAGCGAGGTCCGGGTCGCGTTGCTGCCGCTTGCCGAGCCTTCGCCCGTACCAACAAGTGCCTTGGTGTTCGCCCCTGCCACGCCAAAACCAATATCGGTATCGCCGCCTTTGGACGCATTGATCGTAATCTTTTCCGACGAGCCAGACCCCGTCGATGTGACACTGAGCTTGCCATCCGTATTGGTGACAGTCAGCTTGCCTTTGAAGCCGGTGTCGGCATCAAGCTGAGCTTGTATAGCAGCCGCAATCTCGTCACCGGTCACTGCTGCTGTATCTGCAGCGTCGGCTAGCGTAGTTTCGTCAAGCTTGATTGTCTTAACTGCACCAGAGCCCAGCTGGATATCGAAATCTGCAGTAGCAGGGTCAGTGAAGTCGATTCCGTCTCCCGCGTCTGCAAGATCGGCAATCGAGCTACCCTCGACTTTCGCAGCAAGGGCCCCGTTTTTAGCGTCCGCGCCCTTAGCGGTCAGAGGATCCACCTCTTGACCGAAGCCAAGATCGACTTCGTTGCTTGCCACATTGGTGATTGTTACAGTGGAGTCCTTACCGGAAGCTGTTGATGTAAAAACAATCCGGCCATCAGTCGTTTTTGAAGCCGTTACTGCAGCCGGGTTGGTAGTATCGTTTGCGAGCTGGTTATTGATGGCCTTCACGACATCATCGGCAGTGACCTTACCAACGTTGCCTGTCACACCCTTCAGCGTATCAGCGCTAAGAACGATATCCGTGCTGTTCGTACCATCAGATATTGCAAAGCTAGCATTGCGGTCACCAGAGAAGTCTTGCGTGCCGTCGGTCGCTGCCGTCGAGGTTCCCTGGAAGGAAGTCCCTGCCGAGAGGATCGCAGACGTTGCCGGCGTGCCGCTCGTTACGGCGCTCTTGTCGGCCAGCGCCTGGTTGGCGGTGGACTTGGCCGAGTCGACCAGTTTCTGGATCGAGGTGATGCCCTGGTTGGCGGCCTGGATCGTCTGGACGCCGTTCGAGATGCCGTTGAGGAGCGAGCCAAGATCGCCCGAGCGGCCGGACAGGGACTGCGAGGTGAAGAAGCTCGTCGGATCGTCGAGGGCCGAGTTGACCTTCTTGCCGGTCGACAGACGGTTCTGAGTCTGGGTCAGAAGATCGGCCGTGCCCTGCAGCGAGAGCAAGTTCTGACGGGTCGCAGCAGTAAGGGTGATGCCGGAAGACATTGATTTTGATCCTTTGGATCTGAGAACCCTCTAATTTCGAAGGCACGTCACCAGAGGACCGGACTTCCTAACTTGGGATTAAACCAATGCGCCAAGTTTTACGGCCGGCTGACTTTCCGAGGGTATGGTTAATCAATAATTAACTCGCCTAATATAGGCAGCTATCGCGACCGCTCGACGAAACAACCATCATCGAAGGGCTCAAAAGGAGTCGGACAATGGCATTAAAGCTGACGATTAGACCTGGCGAAACTGTTTATGTTAACGGGGCAGAGATTTGCAATTCAGGCTCTGCTACAAGTCTTGTCATCAAGAATCATTGTCGCATTCTTCGTGAAAGCGAAATGATAAATGAGAGAGACGTCAACTCACCATGCGCCCGTCTTGCTTTTGTGTTGCAACAGGTAGTTCTTAAAGAAAACCCATTCGATGAGCTCAACGAGCTTTCAAAATTGGCTGTTCAAATCTTGCAGAAAATGCCCTCGTTCGCTCCTCAGATCCTGGAAATTCAAAATTTATTGAGTGAGAAGAAAGCTCACATGGCTTTCAAGAAGGGCAAAGCTCTAATGGTTCTTGAAGCCTCTGAGTTTGGAACGGGTGCGACTCCCAAGCTTGCGGTAGGTGAGCGTTAGGAACCACCAACAAATCCTCGGGATCGGTTCCTCATTCGCATGCGTGGTGCCCGATAGCATTCAATTCCATCGAGCTGGTGACGCATTAGATCGCCTGGATGATGGGTTGGCATGTGGTGCTGTTTCTATCGCCGAAACCGACCTAGCCGCGGCAGAAGTGTCGATAAAGCAATCACCCCGCCTGTCGCGGCCAGCAAAAAGGCATCCCGCTGGCGGCTGGTGAAGAACTCGGTCCGCGTCGAGAGAACCCGATCCGTTGCGCGTCCATCGATCGCGGCGGGGCCCGGCACCGGCGCATCGAGATTGCCGATCCTTTCGGGAATCGGTTCGCCGAGTTGGGCGTCGCGCATCTCGCTCGCCTTCCTGTCCGCGTAGCTCGGGGCCACGGCCTGGGCGAGGGTCATCATCAGCGTGCTGCGTCCAACCCAGACCTCGCGGGACGGATGCTCGATCGCGTGGACGATCGCGTCAGCGCAGAGACGAGGATCGAAGACCGGGTCTGGGGCGATCTGCTGATGCCCGGTGTGGTTCCGTGACCAGCCAAATTGCGGGGTGTTCACCGCTGGCAGATAAACGACGGACAGGGAGACGGCGACGCGATCGGCGATCAGCTCGGAACGCAAGGCGTCGGTAAAGCCACTCACTGCGAATTTGGCGCCGCAATAGGCGGCCTGGAGCGGGGCCGCACGGATGGCGAGGCCGGAGGAGACCTGGATGATTGCACCCCGGCCGCGTGGTTTCATGTGGCGCAACGCGGCGAGGGTACCGTGGACCTGACTGAGATAGGTCGTGGCGGTGACGCGGGCGTACTCAGCAGCGGTAATCTGGTCGGCCGGGGCCACCACGGTCGACATAGCATTGTTGACCCATGCTGCGATGGGCCCCAGATCCCGCTCAACCTGATCAGCAGCCGCATCGACTGCGGCAGCGTCCGCGACATCGGCACTGATCGTCAGCACCCTTCCGCCGTAGCGCTGCAGGAGGCTAGCCGCTCCCTTCAATCGTTCAGCGCCGCGGGCCACGATCGCAACAGACCATCCCTTCCGTGCCAGAGCTTCCGCGGTGGCCAGACCGATGCCGGCACTGGCTCCTGTCACGACTGCTACCCGCGCCATGCCCGTCTCTCCCATATCGGTGTCCACGGGGGAACGCGCCGGAGCGAACTTGCTGGATGTGCCGTAAGGTAGCAGGACGGAGCTGTGCGATAGGCGCGAAGCCTTGTGCCATCGACGAGTGAATAGGATGCCCCTCCGGCGCGAGCATCGCTTCTTCTACCCCATCGACTGGCCCCAGCTCTAGGCGGTGATCCGCTTCCGTACCTTTGACGCAGCTGGGATGAACGATGCGGAGGCGAAGGCCGACATCGAGGGCGTCTACGAACAGGGATTGGCGGAGATCGCGAAGCACTTTCGTTAGGCTAAGAGCTACGACACTCCATCCGTCGTCTTCCGTGCGGCCCGCGCCATGCGGATCAACTCACGAGCCGTCATTCCTCGCGGTGGCAGGGGCGGGGGCTCTTTGGGGCTTATTACGAGGTTAGGGCGACCTCTGGCGAGGCCACTCCGATGGAGAGCGGAGCCATAGCTTCGCCAAAAGCGCTGTTGTCGGATCGCCTTCGTAGTGACGTTCTGAGAATTGATTGCTGTCGTCATTCCGGTCTGTTCACCGCATCGCATCTCATGGGGATAGCGAAGCTTAACCGTTCGCGACATTCTTGAAATGCGTGATCGCTGCGCTAGCGAACCTCAGCATACAGAGGATGTGTCGGGATATCGCTCTCGTTACGTTTTTCCAACAATAGAAAACCAGTCATATTTTCCCGACAGAAACGGGGCTGTTTCTACGTGTGTCCCAAGCGCATCCATCGTTCGTCGGGAAAACGAACG
>NZ_JADIJP010000067.1:0-3417 GCF_017355285.1 Methylobacterium sp. SD274
CCGATCCGACGGCCGACCGCCCCACTCCGGACGGCCATCCGGGGTGGGGCATTCCTCACGGAACACGGCGACCATAATCCAAGTCGCTATTGCAAGGTGCCGCGTAGCGGCCTCGAAGGAGGGCTCCAGAACCCGCTACGCGAACTGGAAGGCTCCTTCGAGGCCTTCGCTGCATTTCGGCACCTCAGGATGAGGTGGTCGGCTGGGGATGATGAGTTCAGACACTCGGCGCGGTCGCTGCCGGGCCTGTTCGAACGTCACGAGGCGGTATGACAAACCCGACGGCGCAGGACATCGCGGCATTGCGGAGCGAGTGGATCACCGGAGGTCGGCTGGTCGTCGGGGACGATTCCTCTCCGTCGGACCATGAATCCGTCTACCGATGGGTCTTGAACTTCATCGACCGCAGCGCTGACGATCCCGACTACAGCACCGTCCTCGGCCTGATTTATCATAGCCTGAACTTCGATATCCCGTTCAGCGCGACCCAGTCCGTTCGGGACGATCTGATGCACATAGCGCGGAGAAAACTCGATGATCCGCAGTGGCGCAGACACCCGCCCTAGCTCTCGGGCTGCGAGAGTTCCTTTGCATCAGCGGGGACGCGAGGCTGCCGAGGGCGAAACGCGATAAAGCCGACGGAGTGAAGGGCAGCCGAGGATGGCACGCCGACCGGATTGGTCACCGGGCCAAAGGTTGGATCCGATGCGCTCACGGGCCGCCTCAATGCATTCGTGCGCGACGGTCCGGGGCGGATTGCCGTCTTGCATGGACCGCTCGAAGTTGTTGGCAAGGAGAAGCCCGAGGAAGAGCGGGGCTCCCCGACAGCTCTACCCAGTGGTGCTCGCCTCGGAGATCACCTCGTCGGTCCGATGCTGAACGAGGACATCGAGCGGCGGCACAAATCGTAGACATGCCATTGCCACCCAATCGATCTTGGCTTTCACGGCCATATCGGCCCGCCAACGGCTCAGATCGCCGGACGTTGGAAGCCGGTAACGTTGCCGGACCGTCGCGGTAGGGTCCTGGCCTTGCGTCCCGAAGCAGACGTTGCCGTTGATGTTGGAGATCGCCTGCCCAAAAACAACAGTTCATCGTAGCCGGCGTGGAAGAAGAAAACGCGGTATCACGCCACAAGATCTTCCGAAGCACGGGCGTATTGAAGAGCATCGCGCGCTGAAAGTGGTTTGCTCAGCAAGTAGCCTTGTGCCTCTGTGAAACCCTCTCGACGTGCGTGGGCAAGCTGTATTTCGTCCTCGACACCCTCGGCGGTGATGCTCGCGCCCAGCCGTTCAGCGAGGCCGACGATGGCGCGCACGATCGCGGCCGTATCGGCATTGCCGATTTCGTGGATGAAAGAACGGTCGATCTTGATCTTGTCGAATGGGAATCGCCGCAGATAGCTCAAGGACGAAAAGCCGGTGCCGAAATCGTCGAGGGCTATGTGTACTCCAAGCTCACGCAGCCGATGCAGGCAACGGATTGCGCTTACCGTGTCGCTCATCAGCACGCTCTCGGTGATTTCGAGCTCGAGACGATGCGGCGGCAGACCTGACGTCGCCAGCGCTGTCACAACAGCATGCTCCAAACCAAGTTCGGCGAATTGCACGGTTGAGGCGTTCACCGCGACCTTGAGGTCGCCGGGCCATCTCGCCGCTTCGCAGCATGCTTCCTTCAGGGCCCAGGCGCCGAGCTGGACGACCAAGCCGATTTCTTCGGCCAGTGGAATGAAGTCTCCGGGCGAGACGAGGCCCCGCGAAGGACTTCTCCAACGCATGAGCGCCTCGAAGCCGCTCAACATATCGTTCTCGAGGCGGATGATCGGCTGGTAGTACAACTCGAACTCACCCAGCCGAACGGCTTCGCGAAGGTCCAGTTCGAGCGCATTGCGTTCGGCTATCGCCGCATCCATCTCGGGCTCGTAGTAGCGGTAAGTGCTCCGACCTGCGGCCTTGGCGCGGTAGAGCGCGATATCGGCATTCTTGAACAACTGGTCCGGATTGCAGCCATCCTGTGGCCCCAGCGCGATGCCAATACTGATCCCGACACTGACTGCGCGGCCCTCGATATCGAAAGGCAGCTTCACGGCGTCGATGACCTGCTGCGCTGTAGTGCTGGAATTCTGCGGATGGTCGAGTCCTCTGAGAACGATCGCAAACTCGTCGCCGCCGAGCCGAGCGACGGTGTCTCCCTCACGGATCGCCGCGGTAAGCCGTTCAGCGACCTTGCGCAGAAGGGTGTCGCCCGCCGGGTGTCCCATGCTGTCGTTCACGCATTTGAAACGATCGAGATCGCAGGCGAGCACCGCGAAGAAGTGTCCGCGTCGTTCCGCGCTCACCATTTCACGGTCGAGGCGATCCCAAAATAGGGTGCGGTTGGGCAATCCGGTGAGCGCATCGTACAACGCCAGATACTCGATCTGCTGCTCCGCCTGTTTGCGCGCCGCGATGTCGATCTGTGTGCCGACGATGCGGAGTGGAGCCCCTGTGGCATCACGCGCGACGATCTTGCCGCGCGACAGGACCCACGTGTAGGCACCGCTTTTGTTGCGGACGCGTTGCTCGCATTCGTAGATCTTCGTCTTCCCCTCTATGTGGTCGGCAAGCTGCCTTCGAGACTGCTCGATGTCGTTAGGGTGCGTAAGTCGTATCAAGGACCGCACATGACCCTCGATCTCGCCCGGCTCGTAGCCGAGCATTGTCTGCGAGCGGTCTGAGAACCAGACCTTTCCTGTCGCGACATCCCAGTCCCAAAGGCCGTCGCTGCCGCTATCGAGGGCGAGCGCAAGACGCTCTTCGCTGATCCGCAATGCGGTCTCACTGGTCCGCAAGGCGCGATTGGCGCGGCGCATGCGGTCGGCGAACAGGGCGAGCGCGGCAAAGCCCAGGATCGCAAGCATGACCGCGGCGATGCCGGAGGCGAGGGCGAGACGTGGCAGCCCAGACACCGAAGCAGGTTCCGCTCCGTCAGGGGTGATCTGCACCGCGCCCATGGCGGTGAAGTGCAATCCCGCGATCGCGACGGTCAGAAGCGTCGCGGCGACACCGTTCGGGTATTTCAGCCCCCGATGCCTGAAAGCGACGAATGCGGCGGCTGAAAAGCTACAACCGATCAGCACCGAGGCGAAGACGAGCGTTCGATCCCAGGCAAAAGCTCCAGGAAGCTGGATGCTCGCCATGCCGATAAAATGCATGGCCGCCACGCCCAGCCCGAGAACGATCCCGGCGCCCGCCGCCATGGCTGAATTGGTGGCCCAACGTCCGAACGCCAGTGCGACCACCGACGCCAGTATGGCTGCCATCAAGGATAGCAGCGTCAAGCGCGTATTGTAGCTGACGACGAGTCCCGGGTCATAACCGAGCATACCGATGAAATGCGTACTCCAGACCCCGGCTCCAGCTGAGAAACCCGCCGCCA
>NZ_JADIJP010000069.1:0-2555 GCF_017355285.1 Methylobacterium sp. SD274
GAACGAACCCGCTTGCGCGGGATGGGTGGCAGCTTCGAGGTTTTCGGATTGAGACGAGCGCCTTGCGCTGATTGAGCGTCGCCCGGCCTGGGCGGACGATCGAGGCTCCCTTCATCCGAGTGGAGCCATCCGATGACCATCCTTGCCGTTCCCGCCGCTGCCGTCGGCTCGCTGCGTCAGCGCCTGACCGACGACATGACCTTGCGTCGGTTCTCCCGTGAGACGCAGCGCAACTACCTCCGCGATGTCGGGCGTCTGGCGACGTTCCTGCGGCGCTCGCCCGACACGGCGACCGTCGACGACCTGCGCCGTTTCCAGATCGCGCAGCAGGAGGTCGGCCTCGGGGTGCCGACGATGAATGCCATCGTCTCGGCCCTGCGGTTCTTCTTCGTCCATACGATCGAGCGGCCCGACCTCGCTCGCAGGCTGGTCCGCCTCAACCATCCGCGCCCGCTGCCCGACGTCCTGAGCGCCGACGAGGTGCGCCGGCTGCTCGGCGCCACGGTCTGCCTCAAGCATCTGGCGGCCCTGTCGGTCGCCTACGGCGCGGGACTGCGGGTGGCCGAAGTCGCGGCGCTCAAGGTCGGCGATGTCGACTCGACGCGCATGCTCCTGCGGGTCGAGCGTGGCAAAGGCGGCCGCGACCGCAACGCGATGCTGTCCGCCGATCTTCTGGGTCTCCTGCGGCGCTGGTGGACCGAGGGACACCGGCAGGGCGTCCTGCATCGCGAGGGTTGGCTGTTTCCCGGACAGGACTGGGCCCGGCCGATCAGCACGCGCCAGCTTCACCGCATCGTGGTGGAGGCGGCCCGGTCGGCCGGGATCCCCAAGCGTGTCGGTCCCCATACCCTGCGCCACTCCTTCGCCACCCACCTCCTGGAGGACGGCGTCGATATCCGCGTCATCCAGGTGCTGCTGGGACACGCCCGGCTCGACACGACGGCGCTCTACGCCAAGGTCGCCACCCGGACGGTGCGGGCCGTGACGAGCCCGCTCGACAGGCTCGCCCTGTTCCATGGGGAGGGACCCGCGCCAGGTTGAGGCGATGCCCGCCGCGATCGAGCTGGCCGACGTCTTCCGTGCCGCCGGCCCCGCCTACCGCGCCGATGGGGCCGGGCAGCTGAACCTGGCCGCGCTCAAGGTGATGGCGGCGGTCGAGCAGTGCCGCACGGCCAGCCTCGGCGGCCATGTCGAGGGCTGCGACGCGTGCGGCCATCTGCGGGTGGCCTACAACTCCTGCCGCAACCGGCACTGCCCGAGATGCCAGGGCGCGGCGGCGCGCGACTGGCTCGCCGCGCGCGAGGCCGACCTGCTCCCGGTCGGCTACTTCCACGTCGTCTTCACCCTGCCCGCCGAGATCGCCGCCATCGCCTTCCAGAACAAGGCCGCCGTCTACGACTTGCTGTTCCGGGCAGCGAGCGCGACCATGACGCGAATCGCCGCCGACCCGAAGCATCTCGGTGCCCGCATCGGCCTCACCGCCGTGCTCCACACCTGGGGCTCGGCCATGACCCACCATCCCCATCTCCACATGATCGTGCCCGGCGGCGGCCTCTCGCCGGACGGGACCCGATGGGTCGCGTCGCGCCCGGCCTTCCTCCTGCCGGTGCGGGTGCTGGGCATGCTGTTCCGCCGCCTGTTCCTCGAAGGGCTCGCCGCCCTCCACGAGGCCGGGACGCTCGGTTTCTTCGGCACCCTGGCCCCACTCTCCGACGCCAAGGCCTTCGTCCGCGCGCTCGCCCCGGTGCGCGGTAAGCGCTGGGTCGTCTACGCCAAACCGCCCTTCGCCGGACCGAAGGCCGTGCTCGCCTATCTGTCGCGCTATACCCACCGCGTGGCCATCTCCAGCCGGCGCATCCTCGCCTTCGACGGGGAAAACGTCAGCTTCCGCGTCAAGGACTACCGCCGCACCGAGGCCGGGCAGGCGCGGATCATGACCCTGTCCGCCACGGAGTTCATCCGGCGCTTCCTCCTCCATGTCCTGCCGCGCGGCTTCCACCGCATCCGGCACTACGGCTTCCTCGCCGGCTCGAACCGGAAGGCTGGTCTGGCCCACATCCGCGCAATCCTCGCCACACCGGCCCCGCCGCGATCCACCGACCCTGAACCGGACACCCGAGTCGCTGCGACCGACGTTCGACCGCCTTGCCCCCGCTGCGGCAGTCCCATGAGAACCGTCGGCTCCTTCGCCGGCTGGTACCAGCCGCGCGGGCCGCCGTTCAGCGCCGCACCGAACCGGGCGTGTACGCCATGACCCGGCATGGCCTAGCACCACCACACATCCGAGGAGGCGCACCTCGGGGCACGCCTTTCCGCGTGCCGAACGCCAGAATGGTCTTCTTGAACGCTGTCGCCCGACCCTGTCGCGCTCCGCCAAACGCCGGAGACCGGGCAATCCAGGAGCGCTCAGGCACCCAGGCGACGGTGTTCACGCGCCTTCCGTCCCTCACTGGGGACCACGGTCTCCCAAAATCCCCATAGCTCTGCGCCCGCCATCCCGCGGGTTCGTTCTTCCACGACTTTCGTACGCCTCGCGGCGCCCGAAACTCTTCAGG
>NZ_JADIJP010000007.1:0-201253 GCF_017355285.1 Methylobacterium sp. SD274
CAATCGACGGTCGGACACGTCCGCTCCTCACCCACTTCGATCGTAACGGCTTCGGCTACACGTTGGACCGGAACACCGGCGAATTGCTGGTGGCGGAAAAATTCGATCCGGTGGTGAACTGGGCTTCCAAGGTCGACATGGACAAGGGCTCCAAGACCTACGGTCGTCCCCTGGTCGATCCGCGCTACTCACCGGAAGCCAAGGGTGAGGACGAGACCACCGTGGGGATCTGCCCCGGTGCCATCGGCGCCAAGAACGAGCAGCCCGCCGCCTATTCGCCCGACACGCACCTGTTCTACGTGCCCACAAACCACATCTGCATGAGCTACGAGCCGTTCCAGGTGAGCTACACCCCCGGCATTCCCTATGTCGGCGCCACCGTCACGCTCCAGCCGCATGAGAGCGGTCCGGAGACCGGGCGTTTCATCGCCTGGGACGGCACCGGGGGAAAGATCGTCTGGTCGAACACCGAGCCGTTCTCGGTCTGGTCAGGCGCCCTCGCCACGGCCGGCGACGTGGTGTTCTACGGAACGCTGGAAGGATACCTGAAGGCCGTCGATGCGCGCACGGGCCGCGAACTCTACCGGTTCAAGACGCCGTCGGGCATCATCGGCAACGTGACGACCTACCTCCATCGCGGTAGGCAATACGTCGCCGTGCTCTCGGGCGTCGGCGGCTGGGCCGGTATCGGGCTCGCCGCCGGCCTCACCGACCCGGCGGACGGCGCCGGCGCAGTGGGCGGCTATGCCGGCCTGTCGCGCTACACCGCACTGGGCGGCCAGCTCATGGTCTTCGCCTTGCCCGAATCGCGGGACTGACGTCTCACGAGACGCTCGTCACGCCCTCGCGTGCCCGGAGCGCGGTCACGATCTCGTCGAAGCTCTTATCCGGGATATGCACGTAGGACACCTCGATCGTATCGATGCCGCCCTCCTCCGTCGGCTGCGCCACGAATTGTACGAGGCGGGAGGCGAAGGGACCGGACATCGTTCGCAGGGACTCGATGGTGATCACCCCGCGCTTGGCCGTGATGGTGAGGGTCCGCGTCTGCGCCCGCTCGCGGTAGCGCTTCTCCAGGGGCTTCATCCCAGCGAGGATCAGCAGCACGATGACGGTCGTGGCGGTCGCCGCCACATAGAGGCCGGTTCCCGCAGCGAGGCCGATGGCGGCCACGGCCCAGAGCCCGGCCGCCGTGGTGAGACCCTTCACCATCTCCCCGCGCAGCATGATCGTGCCGGCGCCGAGGAAGCCGATGCCGGATACGACCTGCGCCGCCATGCGAGAGGGATCGAGGTTGACGTTCGGGGTGCCGAGGATGTCGGAGAAGCCGAAGGCCGAGACGATGACGATCAGGCAGGAGCCGACGCAGACGAGCATATGCGTCCGCATACCCGCCGCCCAGACGTGGCGCTCACGCTCGAAACCCACGGCGCTGCCGAGCAGTGCCGCGAGGAGGAGACGGCCCAGGATCTCGAAATTGCCGATCACGCGCTGTCCATCCGCTCAGAGCCAGTCGGTCGCTCCTAAGCAGAGACGGGGACGGCGACAATCCTGCCGCCGTCCCTATTCACCTGTCGAAAGACCTATTTATCGGGCTTCTCGGAAATGATGGCGCCGGTCTTCGGATCGGCGTGGAATTCCATCTTCACACCGTTCTTCATGCCCTCGCCCTCCCAATGGCCGTCATCCGCCTCGAACTCGGTGATGTCGGTATAGCCGGCCGCCATCAGCTTCTGCTTGACCTGCTCGGCCGGCATCCAGTCCGCGCCGGGCTTGTCCGCGAGGGCAATGCCGGTGGATCCGGCGGTCAGGAGAAGTGCGAGGAGTGCGGGTTTCAGGGCTCTCATGGGTTCCTCCGGGGTTTCTTCTGTGCGGTTTTGTTTGCCGTCTAAGGGCAAACACCCACACGGGTTTTCCGGTTCCGGAGAAGAATCGCCAGAGAGATGGATCACCCGAGGAAGGAATCACCTGAGGGAGGCGGCGATGGCCTGCTGGATGCCGAGGATGTCGGCGCCGCGCTTGAGCGTCTTCCGGATTGGCTCGGGACGTCCCGAGACCCAGATCGCCAGTTCCGAATCGAAGTCGAAACTGCCCGCCGTCTCCACCGAGAAACAGGTGATCGCCCGGTAGGGCACAGTCATGTAGGTGACCTTGCGCCCGGTCATGCCCTGCTTGTCCACCAGGATCAGCCGCCGGTCGGTGAAGACGATGAGGTCGCGGATCACCCGGAACGCCACCTGCACCGTCTCGCCCTGGGTGAGAACGCCGCCGAGCGCCTCGTGCACCTCCTGCGGGGAGAGGTCGCTGCCATGGCCGAAGAGCCCGTCGAGAATTCCCATTGCGCCGCCTATCCCGAAAATGCCGCCTTACCCCTATCTAGGGACGAAACGGCCGTGCGCATCGCCTGCCGGTCGTCCTTCGTCGCGGGACGCGTCTGCCGTCCGGAGTTACCTGATGTCCGCCAAAGCACCTGTTCCCCTTCGCCTCGGCGTGAACATCGACCACGTCGCCACCGTGCGTAACGCTCGCGGCGGCATCCATCCCGATCCTGTCGCTGCCGCCCTACTGGCCGTCGAAGCCGGGGCGGACGGCATCACCGCGCATCTGCGCGAGGACCGCCGGCATATCCGCGACGCCGATATCGAGGCGCTGATGGCGCGGCTCTCGGTGTCGCTCAATTTCGAGATGGCGGCCACCGACGAGATGGTGGGGATCGCCACCCGCCTGCGGCCGCACGCCTCCTGCCTCGTTCCAGAGAAGCGCGAAGAGCGCACCACCGAGGGCGGCCTCGACATCGTCGGGCAGGCGGCCCATCTCGCGCCTCGAATCGCCGCCCTGTCGAGCGCCGGGATCCGCGTTTCGCTCTTCGTCGAGCCCGACAAGGCGGTGATGGACGCGGCACTCCGTCTGGAGGCGCCGGTGGTCGAGCTTCATACGGGAAGCTATTGCGAAGCGGTCGCCGAGGGTGACGGCGCACGGGTGGCGCATGAACTCGCCCGCATCGCGCGGGCCGCCGATTACGGTGCGCGGATCGGCCTCGAAGTCCATGCGGGTCATGGGCTCGCCCTCGACAGCGTCGGTCCGGTGGCGGCCCTGCCGCAGCTCGCCGAGCTCAATATCGGCCATGCCCTCATCGGCGAGGCGATCTTTCACGGGCTGGGTCAGGCGATCCGCGACATGCGCGCCGCCATGGATCGGGCCCGGACGGGGATCGCGGCATGATCGTCGGCATCGGCTCGGACCTCTGCGACATCCGCCGGATCGAACGGTCCCTCGAGCGCTACGGCGAGCGCTTCACCCATCGGGTCTATACCGATGGCGAGCGCGCCAAGTCGGACCGTCGCGCCGCCCGCGCACCGTCCTATGCGAGGCGCTTCGCCGCCAAGGAGGCCTGTGCCAAGGCGCTCGGCACCGGCATGAGCCACGGCGTTTTCTGGCGCGACATGGAGGTGGTGAGCCTGCCGGGAGGGGCACCGACCCTGCGCCTCACCGGGGGCGCGGCGGAGCGTCTGCGGGCGCTGATTCCCGCCGGGCACACGGCCAAGATCCACGTGACGCTCACCGACGATCCGCCCATGGCGCAAGCATTCGTGATCATCGAGGCCTTGCCCTCCTCGCTGCCGTCCCCGATGCCGGATGCTGAGCCGGCCACTGCTCGCGTTGCGGCTCCCGACGGCATGGTCTAGACCGCCGGTCATCACCGACAGTCGATCGGGTTCGCGCGTCGAGCCGGAGATTGCAGACAGATGGAACGAGCGCGCGTGGATCACCAGACGAAGCGAGACCTGAGGGCGGCCGATACGGGCGCCTGGGCGAGCATCAAGGAAACGGTCAAGGTCGGCGTCCAGGCGCTGCTGATCGCCCTCGTTGTGCGCACGCTGCTCTTCCAGCCATTCAACATTCCTTCGGGATCGCTGGTTCCGACGCTTCTCGTGGGCGACTACCTGTTCGTGTCCAAGTACTCCTACGGATATTCCAAATACTCGCTGCCCTTGAGCGAGTACCTGCCGTTCAAGGCCGATGGCCGGATCTGGGCGGCCGAGCCCAAGCGCGGCGACATCGCCGTATTCAAACTGCCGAAGGACAATGCCACCGACTACATCAAGCGCGTCATCGGCCTGCCCGGCGACAAGATCCAGATGAAGGCCGGCATCCTCTACATCAACGATGTGGCGGTGAAGCGTGAGCGCATCGCCCCCTACGAGACCACAGGTCCGTACGGCGAGGAGACGAAGGTCGAGCAATATACCGAGACCCTGCCGAATGGCGTGGTGCATCAGGTGATCGAGCGCGAGGGCGATAACGGCTACTGGGACAACACCGAGCCCTATCTCGTGCCGCCCGGCCGTTACTTCATGATGGGCGACAACCGCGACAATTCCACGGATTCGCGCGACCTCGCCAATGTCGGCTTCGTCCCGTTCGAGAATTTCGTCGGCCGTGCCGAGATGATCTTCTTCTCCATCGACGAGGGCACCCCGGCCTGGCAGATTTGGCAATGGCCGGCGAAGGTGCGGTGGGGCCGCATCTTCAGCAGCATCCATTAGGACGATCGACCGTGAGTGAGGAGACGCGTCCTTCCAGCCGGGCGCGTCGCGCACCGCGACCCAAGCCCGGCCTGAACGTGCTCGAAGAGCGGATCGGCCACGTCTTCGCCGACCGTAGCCTTCTGTCGCTGGCCCTGACCCATGTCAGCAAGGCCGGCGGTGGCGGACGGGTGGGAAGCTACCAGCGCCTCGAATTTCTCGGCGACCGGGTGCTCGGCCTCGCCATCGCGGACCTCCTCTACGAAGCCTTCCCGCAGGCCGATGAAGGCGACCTGTCGCGGCGTCTCGCCGGGCTCGTGCGCCGGGAGACCTGTGCCTCGGTCGCCACGGCCTGGGATGTCGGGCCCCATCTCGCCCTCGGCCCGGGAGAGATCCAGAGCGGCGGCCGTCGCAACCAGACGATCCTGGCCGATGCCTGCGAATCGATCCTCGGCGCGGTTTTCCTCGACGCCGGATACGAGACGGCGAAGGCCATCGTGGCCACGGCTTTCGCGCCCGGCACCGACACGGCGGCACCGCGCGGACGCGACGCGAAATCTGCCTTGCAGGAATGGGCGATGGGGCGCGCCCTGCCGATCCCGGTCTACGAGGTCGTCGAGCGGTCCGGCCCGGATCACGCCCCCGTCTTCAGGATCGCCGCGCGTGTCGAGGGCCTCGAGCCCGGATACGGCACCGGCCCCTCGAAACGCCTCGCCGAGCAGGAGGCCGCCCGCCTCGTGCTCGAGCGCGAGGTTCACGGCACGGGCCCTCAGGCCGGCGTCACCCCACGGAACGGATTGGAGACGTCGGCGGACGTCGGTGAAGAAAGCGACCCCGATGCCTGACGATCACAACGATTTCGACGACGAAGACGACCTGCCCCGGCAGGCTCCAATGCCCGAGATCAAGCCGCTGCCGGTCATCCCGGCCGATTCGAGCGCGGGCTTCGTCGCCCTGATCGGCGTACCCAATGCCGGCAAGTCGACCCTGCTCAACAGCCTCGTGGGCACCAAGGTCTCCATCGTCTCGCGCAAGGTCCAGACGACCCGGGCACTCGTGCGCGGCATCGTCATGGAGGGCAGTGCCCAGATCATCCTGGTGGACACGCCCGGCATCTTCGCGCCCAAGCGCCGCCTCGACCGGGCGATGGTTCATTCCGCCTGGAGCGGTGCCGCCGATGCCGACGCGGTCTGCCTGCTGGTCGATGCCCGCAAGGGCGTCACCGAGGAGGTCGAGGCGATCCTCGCCCGCTTGCCCGAGGTGCGCCAACCCAAGGCCCTGATCCTCAACAAGATCGACCTGATCCCGCGCGACCGGCTGCTGGCCCTGGCCGCCTCGCTCAACGAGCGCATCGCCTTCGCGCATACGTTCATGATCTCCGCGCTCAACGGCGACGGAATCGATACGCTGAGGAAGACCCTGGCGGGGATGATGCAGCCCGGCCCTTGGCTCTACCCGGAGGATCAGGTTTCGGACGCTCCGCTCCGGATGCTCGCCGCCGAGATCACGCGTGAGAAGCTCTATGACCGGCTCCACGAGGAGCTGCCCTACCGCTCCACCGTCGAGACCGACCAATGGGTGGTGAAGACCGACGGTTCGGTGCGAATCGAGCAGACGATCTTCGTGGAGCGCGAGAGCCAGCGCTCCATCGTGCTCGGCAAGGGCGGTCAGACCATCAAGGCGATCGGGCAGGCGGCCCGGCGCGAGATCGCCGAGGCGGCCGATCAACCCGTCCACCTGTTCCTGCATGTGAAGGTGCGCGAGAACTGGGCCGATGATCCGGCACGCTATCGGGAGATGGGGCTCGAATTCCCGCGCGGATAGGTGATGGGCTGGTGCGTCACGATACGGTTCGAGGTATCCAGAGCCGCTTCGTGCTGCATTGCCGCATAACTCGCAGTAACGTTCCGCACAGCGTCGCCGTTTTTGAAACGCAGGTTAAAGAACGAGGCCTGTTTGGGATGTTTGTGCATAGAAGAGCTTGGCAATGACTTGACACGGTGTTGCCAACCGATTCGCTCGATTTTGTAAATTTATCGGATCTGGCGAAGATAACCTTTTCTTCGGGGCCATCGCCGGCTACCAATCGCGAAGCCGGACTCGATTCCGAGTCGTGGCGCCCAATATCCTCCCTCTTAACGCCCAACTCTCGAGGCGCGCGCGCTGTCGCGCCGGATCCATGAATGATGCCTGCTCCCACCGTCCCGGATGCTGTCTATGGGTCTCCTCCTCCCGAACTGGCCGACGTGTCCGCAGGGGCGGCCCAACTCTCGCCGCTGATCCCCGGTTCGGTCCGCCTCGAGGACATCGCCGAGGGTAGCCTCGAGAGCGTGACCATGCTGGCCCCGGCGGGGACGATCGAGCGTCGCTATGCCTTGTCCCTGTCGCTGCGCGCCTTGCGTCCGGGTGGGCGCCTGCGCGCGCTTGCGCCGAAGGATAAGGGTGGGGCCCGTCTCGGCCGCGAGCTGAAGGAGTTCGGCTGTGAGCCGGCGGAGACGGCCAAGCGGCATCACCGGATCTGCGAGGTCGCCCGGCCCGTCGCGATCATCGACCTCGACGAGGTGATCCAGGAAGGCGCGCCGCGCCACATCGACAACCTCGCCCTCTGCACGCAGCCCGGCGTCTTCTCCTGGGACCGGCTCGACCCGGGCACCGCTTTGCTCCTGGCCAACCTGCCGTCGCTCTCGGGCCGGGGGGCGGATTTCGGATGCGGGATCGGAGTCCTTGCCCGCGCCGTCCTGGCCTCCCAGGGCGTGACCGCGCTGACCCTCATCGACATCGACCGGCGCGCCGTGGAGATGGCCCGCCGCAATGTCGGTGACCCGCGCGCGGATATTCGCTGGGCCGATATCCGTTCGGCCGACGTAGTGCTGGAGCGCCTCGACTTCGTCGTCATGAACCCGCCCTTCCACGATGGTGGGATCGAGGACCGTTTCCTCGGCGAAGTCTTCATCCGCCGCGCTGCCGAGACCCTGAGGCCCGGCGGCACGCTCTGGCTCACCGCCAACGCGCATCTGCCCTACGAGGCGCCGCTGAACGCCGCCTTCAGGAACGTCACGCTCAAGGCCTCGGCCGGCGGCTACAAGATCTACGAAGCGCGCAAGTGAAACCACGGAACGTGAAAGTGAGCACCGGTCGTTGAGCAAGAGCCCGAGCCTCAGGCTCGATCGCCTGCTGGCGAATCTCGGATACGGCTCGCGCAGGGAGATCGGCCTTCTCGCCAAAGCCGGCCTCGTCGTGCTCGACGATGCGCCTCTGCGCGATGCCAGTCAGCGCATCACCGCGACGCCTGATCTGTCACAGCGCATGGTCGTGGATGGCGATCCCCTGGATCCGCCGCCGGGCCTCGCCCTGGTGATGAACAAGCCGCTCGGCGTGACATGCTCCCACAAGGAGGCCGGCCCCCTCGTCTATGGGCTCCTTCCCGAGCGCTGGCGCCGGCGTGATCCGGCCCTCTCCACCATCGGCCGCCTCGACAAGGAGACTTCGGGTCTCCTGTTGCTCACCGACGACGGGCCGTTCCTGCACAAGGTGATCTCGCCGAAATCGAAGGTCGCCAAGCGCTACCGCGTCGCCCTCGACCGTCCGCTCAAGGGCGACGAGGTCATGGTGCTGGGGAGCGGATCGATGCTGCTCGAAGGAGAGGACAAGCCCCTCCTGCCGGTGGAGATGGAGGTCGAGGACGAGACCCATGTGGTCGTGACCCTTCACGAGGGCCGCTATCATCAGGTCCGCCGCATGTTCGCGGCGCTCGGCAACCACGTCACCGCCCTGCATCGCGACCGGATCGGCGGCCTGACCCTGCCGGCCGATCTCGAAGCCGGAGCCTACCGCATCCTCAACGAGACGGATGTCGCGGCCTTGTTCGGCGAGGCGTCGGCGGCCTGATTCGCTCAGGCCGTCTCGGTGGGACGAAGCGGGGCGACTGGCGATGCCGAACTCGGACGGGCGGAGGTTCTGGCGAGACCTGGGTTACGTGCTCGGCCTCTGCGCGATCTGGGGCTTTGCACACTGGCAGATTCTGAGCGCCCTCCTATGGGGCGTGACCTTCTGCGATACAAAGGATCATCGGCGGAAGCGGCGATGGCTGTGGGATTGGTTCTCCGGATACGAGAACTGTCGTCTCGAAACGGATGTCTGGGTCTTTTGGCCGAGTCTCGTCCCGTGGATCGTACTCGGCCCGTTCTTTCTCGGCGGAACGCTGGTGTTCTTCTGGATTCAGCGCCACGGGCGCAACTGAACTCCCATCGTCTTGCCTCGGCGGATATCCTCTGCTAAGGCCCCGCCCATTCCACACGCGGAGCCGGCCTCATGCCTGAATGAGGCGTTTCCGGTGATCGTCCCTTTCGAGGGTCGGTCGCTTCCTCCGCGGCGGCATCAACCGGAAGAGAAAACGATCATGGCCGTTGATTTCACGATGCGTCAGCTCCTCGAAGCGGGCGCCCATTTCGGACACCAGTCTCACCGCTGGAACCCGAAGATGCAGACCTACATCTTCGGTACCCGCAACAACATCCACATCATCGATCTCGCCCAGACTGTGCCGGCCCTTCACCAGGCCCTGCAGGCCGTGAGCGACACCGTCGCCAAGGGCGGCCGTGTGCTGTTCGTCGGCACCAAGCGTCAGGCCGCCGATACGATCGCGGAAGCCGCCAAGCGTTCGGCCCAGTACTACGTCAATTCCCGTTGGCTCGGCGGCATGCTGACCAACTGGAAGACCATTTCGGGCTCGATCGCCCGTCTGCGCAAGGTCGACGAGACCCTCGAAGGCGGCGGCCAGGGCCTCACCAAGAAAGAGCGCCTGATGCTGTCCCGTGAGAAGGACAAGCTCGAGAAGGCTCTCGGCGGCATCAAGGACATGGGCGGCGTGCCCGACCTGCTGTTCGTGATCGACACCAACAAGGAGCAGCTCGCGATCAAGGAGGCCCAGCGCCTCGGGATCCCGGTGGCGGCCATCGTCGACACCAACTGCAACCCCGACGGCATCACCTACGTCGTGCCCGCGAACGACGATGCCGGCCGCGCGATCTCGCTCTATTGCGACCTCATCGCCCGCGCCGCCATCGACGGTATCTCCCGCGGCCAGGGCTCCAGCGGCATCGACCTCGGTGCCTCCGAGGCTCCGACTGCCGAAGAGCTTCCCGAGGAAGAGGCTGCTCTCTCGGTCGAGTCCGGCGCTCTCGATCCCGCCGACGTGGCCGCTCTGGTGGAATCCACCGAGCATTTCGAACTGCTCTCGGCTCCCCGCGGCGCTCCGGACGACCTGTCCAAGCTCCATGGCGCCGGACCGCAGATCGTCCAGAAGCTCAACGATGCCGGCGTCTACCATTACTGGCAGATCGCCGCGATGACCGATGCCGAGGTCGCCAAGGTCGATGCCGATCTGAAGCTCAACGGCCGCATCAGCCGCGATGGCTGGGTCGACCAGGCCCGTGGCTTCGCCGAGGCTGCTGCCGCCGCCTGATCGCCCAGGCATCCCGGTGACGGGATGCCGCCGATGACGTCGAACCAATCCACGAAGCCCGGCGCTCCTAGCGCCGGGCTCCTTTATCATTTGAGACAGACCCGAAGAGAGGACTCGCCATGGCCAACATCACCGCCGCATTGGTGAAAGAGCTCCGCGAAAAGACCGGCGCGGGCATGATGGACTGCAAGGGCGCGCTGAACGAGACGGATGGCGACATCGAAGCCGCCGTCGACTGGCTGCGCAAGAAGGGCCTGGCCAAGGCCGCCAAGAAGGCCGGCCGCGTCGCCGCCGAGGGCCTCGTCGCCGTCGAATCGTCGGGCCATCACGCCGCCATCGTCGAGGTGAATTCCGAGACCGACTTCGTTGCGCGCAACGACAGCTTCCAGGCCTTCGCCCGCGAAGCCGCCAAGCTCGCCCTCGACACCGACGGTTCGCTCGAAGGCCTCGAGGCCGCTCACTTCCCCGGTGGTTCGACCACGGTCAAGGAGTCGCTCTCCAGCCTCATCGCCACGATCGGCGAGAACATGACCCTGCGCCGCGTGGCCAAGCTCGACGTGACCAAGGGCGTGATCGCGTCCTACGTCCACGCTCAGGTCGCCGACGGCCTCGGCAAGATCGGCGTGCTGGTCGCGCTCGAATCCGAAGGCGACGTGGAGGTTCTCTCCACCCTCGGCCGTCAGATCGCCATGCACGTCGCTGCGACGAACCCGGTTGCGCTGGATGCCGCTGGCGTCGATCAGGCCGTGCTCGAGCGCGAGAGCAACATCTTGCGCGAGAAGAATGCCGGCAAGCCGGACCACGTCCTCGCCAAGATCGTCGAGAGCGGCCTGAAGAGCTACTACAAGGAGGTCACCCTCCTGGAGCAGCCCTTCGTCCATGATGGCTCCAAGACGATCACGCAGGTGCTGAAGGAAGCCGAGGGCAAGGCCGGTGCGCCGGTCAAGCTCACCGCTTTCGTGCGCTACGCGCTCGGTGAGGGCATCGAAAAGGAAGAGGCTCCCGATTTCGCCACCGAAGTCGCGGCTGCCGCGCGCGGCTGACGCCGCCAACCATCTGGATCGACAACCTTTTTTCTGGGACGGGCGGTGGCAGCGATGCCGCCGCCCGTTCCGCGTTTTCCGACCATCGATCCCGCCTCGTCTCTCCACAGGTCCGGCGACCGATCCCCGAGATGACATACTAAGACGGTCCTACCCCTCGACCTTCGCGACCGCCATGCGATAGACAGCGGGCGCTTCCGATTGAATCGTTCGGCCTTGCGCCGGTGCTTGAGGGGACTGGCGCCATGCCGGAGACCAAACCGTTTCGCCGCGTCCTCGTGAAGCTGTCGGGCGAGGCCCTGGCCGCCCCGGACGGCTACTGGCTGCATCCCCCGCTCCTGGCGGCCCTGGCGGACGATATCGCCAAGACCCTGGAGGCCGGCTTTCAGGTCGCTCTCGTGGTCGGGGGCGGTAACATGATCCGGGGCGCGCGCATCTCGTCGGCGGGGTGGATCGATCGCGCCACCGGCGACTCGCTGGGCATGATCGCCACGGTGATGAACTCCCTCGCCCTCGAGACGGCCCTCAATGCCGCCGGCGTGCCCGCCCGGACGATGTCCGCGGTGTCGATGCCGACGATCTGCGAGACTTATGCGCGTCAGCCGGCTCTGCACCATCTCGACAAGGGCCAGGTGGTGGTGCTGGCCGGAGGCACCGGCAACCCGTATTTTACCACCGATACCGCCGCCGTGCTCCGCGCGGCCGAGCTGCGCTGCGGCGCCGTGCTCAAGGCGACCCAGGTCGATGGCGTCTATTCGGCCGATCCGAAGAAAGATCCCTCGGCGGTGCGCTACGACCGCCTGACCCATGACGATGCCATCGCGCGCGACCTCAAGATCATGGATACCGCCGCCTTCGCGCTGGCCCGCGAGAGCCGCATCTCCATCGTCGTCGGCTCTGTTCATGCCCCGAGTTCGGTCACGGCGATCCTCACGGGGAACGCTCCTTCGACGCACGTCGTGCCCTGACGACATAGTATCTCAAGTATCGGGTTCGTCGTTGCGAGTTGATGCGCAGCGGCCTCCCAGTTGCTCGCTCGATTTCGGCATCAGGGTTTCTTGAGGATTTTCGCTCTTCCTGTGAAAGGGAACGCCTGCCGCCTGCCCGATGCGGCTGCCGAGCATAGTCGATGCCCTTGTCGCAGTTCGTTTTCTATAGCCGGAATCTCGTCAAGCTGACGGGTGGTTCGATGCGTGACATGGTCAAGGACATCCTGGCCTCCTGCAACCGCTACGATCATGCGTCGGGCATGACGGGCGCCCTCGTGTTCAACGAGGATTTCTTCCTCCAGGCCATGGAGGGAGAGACGTCGACGATCTCGGAGCAGCTCTGGGCTCTGGCGGCGGACAGCCGTCACAGCGGCATGGTTCTCGTCTCTGCCGTTCCATTACAGCAGCGTGCGTTGCGGGGATGGATGGTCGGTTATGCAGGCCGCTCGGAGGCCCTCAACGCCCTCTATCTCCAATACGGTCCCACGGCGAAGTTCGACCCTACGGAGATGTCGGCGGGAGCCATCATCGCGCTGCTCCAGGCGTTCACGGAGCTCGATGCAAACCATTTCGTCCAGCGCTCCGGCCCGCCGGGACTAGCGGAGAAGAAGCCGGTCGCGCGATAGGCAGATCGCGAAGCCGCCTCGCATGGTCGATTTGATCCGCCGCGCGCGCGAACGCCATTTGCGACCTGTCGGATTTTGGTTCATTGAGGCCGCACGCACGGGCCCCGGCGGCCCAACGCCTTTTCTCTCATTCTCGTCGGGACACACAGTATGGCGACCCCAGAGTTCGACCTGAACGATATCAAGCGCCGGATGCAGGGCGCCGTCAGCGCGCTGTCGAAGGATCTCGGTTCCCTGCGCACCGGACGCGCGACCCCGAGCATTCTCGACCCGATCAATGTCGATGCCTATGGGTCGTCCATGCCGATGGCCCAGGTCGCCACGGTGAGCGTGCCCGAGCCGCGCCTCCTGTCGATCTCGGTCTGGGACCGAAGCATGGTCGCCGCCGTGGAGAAGGCGATTCGTGAATCCGATCTCGGCCTGAACCCTCAGACCGAGGGTCAGACCATCCGCCTGCGCGTTCCGGAGATGAACGAGCAGCGCCGCAAGGAAATGGTCAAGGTCGCTCACAAATATACCGAGGAGGCCCGCGTCGCGGTCCGCCACGTCCGCCGCGATGCGCTCGATCATCTCAAGAAGCTCGAGAAGGAAAGCGCCATCAGCGAGGACGACGAGAAGCGTCAGGCGACCGAAGTGCAGAAGGTGACCGACCAGCACATCGCTGACATCGACGGCGTTCTCGCCTCCAAGGAAAAGGAAATCATGCAGGTCTAAGTTGTGGACAGGTATGGAATCGACGGAATCAGGGACGGGGAGAAGCGCGTTGGGTCGCTCAGAGGGCGCGCGTCAGATCGAGGTATCTGCGGCCGGGGATAGGGACACCGCCAGCGTCGCGGTCGGCCTCGCCTCGCGGGATACCGAGACTTCGGGGTCAGGCCCGTCTCCCGTCACCCGTCCGGCGGCGCCGGCTCATGTCGCCATCATCATGGATGGCAACGGCCGCTGGGCTGCGCGCCGTGGTCTGCCGCGGGTGGAGGGGCATCGCCGCGGCGTCGAGGCGGTGCGCCGCGCGGTCCGCTCCGCGATCGAACTCGGCGTCTCCTATCTGACGATCTACAGCTTCTCCTCCGAGAACTGGCGCCGGCCGCCGGCCGAAATCGCCGATCTCATGGGCCTGCTGAAGCTGTTCGTGCGCCGCGATCTCGCCGAGCTCCACGGCAACAACGTGCGCGTCAAGATTATCGGCGCCCGCGAAGGCCTGAGCACCGATATCGCCGCGCTGCTCGACGAGGCCGAGTCGCGGACCCGCGGTAATACCGGCCTCACCCTGGTGATCGCCTTCAATTACGGCGGGCGCCAGGAGATCCTGCGGGCGGTCCGGACCCTGGCCCAGGCGGTGGCCGACGGGCGGATGAGCCCCGCCGAAATTGGCCTCGAGGCCATCGCTCAAGCCCTCGATACCACCGGCATCCCCGATCCCGACCTCGTCATCCGGACCTCCGGCGAGCAGCGTTTGTCGAACTTCCTCACCTGGCAGACGGCCTACGCCGAATACGTGATCGTGCCGGAATTCTGGCCGGATTTCGATCACGCCTGCTTCCATGCGGCCATCGATGAGTATCATCGCCGCGATCGCCGCTTCGGTGGCCTCAGCGGCAAGGCTGGGTGATGGCCTCGCCCGGCGACGCGGCATCCGCGCCGAGGCGCGGCCCCCTCGGCGGCCGCGAATTCCAGATTCGCACGGCGTCCGCCATCGTACTGGCGACCATCGTGCTGACCACGCTGTTCCTCGGCGGCTGGGCCTTCGCCGCCATCTGGCTCATCGCCGGCATCGTCTTCGCGGGCGAATGGATCACAATCAGCCGGATCGCGCCGCTCAGGCCTACCGTTGCGATTACGGGACTGGGGCTGTTCGCCCTCGCCCTCTGCCTGCGCCTGGATGCTCCGGCACTGGTCTGGCTCGCGGTCGCGGTTCTGACCCTCGTCTCGCTGGTCGTGATTGTCCGGGATTCGGGCGGACGGGGCCGCGTCGTGATCGGCTTCCTCAGTGCCGCGGTGCTGGCCCTGGTGCCCCCGGCTTTGCGTGACGACCCGGCCATCGGCATCTTCGGGCCAGCCTGGATGTTCGCCGTGGTCTGGTCCACCGACGTCGTCGCCTACATCACCGGCCGGACCTTCGGCGGGCCGAAGCTGATGCCTTCGGTGAGCCCCAAGAAGACGTGGTCCGGCTCACTCGGCGGTCTCGCGGCGGGCATTGCCGCCGGCACCCTGCTCGTGATGGCCGCGCGCTCGCAGGGGTGGAGCAGTCTGGCGAACGCACCCCTCGTCGCGGTCGCCATTACCAGCGCCCTCGCGTCCATCCTGAGCCAGGCCGGCGACCTCGCCGAATCGGGGCTCAAGCGGCATTACGGCGTGAAGGATTCGGGCCGTTCGATCCCGGGCCATGGCGGTGTCATGGATCGGCTCGACGGCTTCTTCGCCGTGGCGGTGCTCGCCGGCCTTTATCTCGTTGCCCACCGCTTGGCGGTGGTCTGAAGGAATCGATCCGTTGACCCATACCGTCACCATCCTCGGCGCCACCGGGTCCATCGGTCGTTCCACCACCGACCTGCTGGCCCAGCATCCCGAGCGCTTCCGGATCGGCGCCCTCGTCGGTGGCCGCGATGCCGCCGCTTTGGCAAAGCTCGCCCGTGAGATCGGCGCGGATTTCGCCGCGCTCGCCGACGAGAGCCAGGGATCCGCCCTGCGCGAGGCGCTGTCCGGCACCGGCATCGCCAACGGGGCAGGCGACAGCGCCGTCCTCGAAGCCGTTGCCCGTGACTCCGACATCGTCGTGGCGGCGGTGAGCGGTGCGGCGGGGCTGCGCCCCACCCATGCGGCCTTGCGCCTCGGCCGTACCGTCGCCCTCGCCAACAAGGAGAGCCTCGTCTGCGCCGGCGACGCCTTCATGCGCGATGCCGCGCGGTTCAAGGCGACGCTGCTGCCGGTCGATTCCGAGCACAACGCCCTGGCCCAGGCGCTCGGGGACGGTCGCGTCTCGGACGTGACCAAGATGACCATCACCGCTTCCGGCGGCCCGTTCCGCACTTGGACGAAGGAACGCATCGCCGCGGCTTCGCCCACCGAGGCGGCGGCTCATCCGACCTGGTCGATGGGAATGAAGATCAACATCGATTCGGCCTCGCTGATGAACAAGGGCCTCGAACTCATCGAGGCGCATCACCTGTTCGCGATCGAGGCCGAGCGCCTCGACGTGATCGTGCATCCGCAATCGATCGTGCACGGCCTCATCACCTGGCGCGACGGCGCCGTGACGGCGGGCCTCGCCATGCCTGACATGCGCGTCCCCATCGCCCATTGTCTCGGCCTCGGCGACCGTCTGACCATCGAGCGGGGACGCTCCCTCGATCTCGCCGCCGTCGGCAGCCTCACCTTCGAGGCGGCGGACGAGGCGCGCTTCCCCTGCCTGCGCATCGCCCGTGCCGCGCTCGCGGAGGGCGGTGCCGCCCCGACGGTGATGAACGCCGCCAACGAGATCGCGGTGGCCGCCTTCATCCGCGGCGAGATCGGCTTCTACGGCATCGCCGAACTGGTGGAGCGGGCCTGCGAACATTTCGCCCCCGCGTATCGCAGGGCACCGGCCGACGTGGACGAGGCTCTGGCCATCGACGCCCATGTCCGCGCCTGGAGCGCCAAGGCGCTCCCGTCGGCCGCCTGAGGTCCGCTCAGAACAGGGCGAATCGCGGTTTCGCCGTCATCAGCCAGACGATGCCGAGCATGGCGGCGAAGGCGGGAAAACCGCAGGTGAACCAGATCCGGTAGAGAGCATGGTAGCGCGGTGGGAGGGGTATCCCTGATCGGGCCGCAGCCATGGCGAGGTCGCGCAGGATCATCTGGATTCTGACCACTGGCAGCCAGAACAAGCCGATGACGACGTAGAGAATCAACGACAGGGCAATCCAGCCTTCGGCGAGGGGCCAGCCCACCGCGCGCGCCAGGAGCCAGCCCGTCACCGGTTGGATGAACGCCGCCGTCGCCGTGAAGAGCAGGTCGGCGACGACCACCGTCCCCGCCACATGGGCGATCAGATCGGGCCGCCCCGTGCGGTGCGCCATCGTCATGAAGAAGGCGATGCCGGTTCCGGTGCCGAGCAGGATCGTCGCGCCGATGACGTGCAGCCAGCGCAGGAGATCGACGTACTCCATCGGGGTCAGCGCTCGTCGGCCAGCGCGTAGGCCACGAGGGCTAGCATCGCTCCCGGCAGGGTCTTGAGATAGGCGCCCAGGGGATCGAGCCAGAGGCCGGCGGCGATGGCCGAGCCGAAGAAGAGGTAGATCCCCGTCATCGCCGCCATGCCGAGGGCGGCGAGCGGCATGGTGCGCCTGACAAGGATCGCTCCCCCCAGCGCTAGGTCGACGAGGATGCCGGCGAGCACCGTGACACGCGCGGTCGCCGCATCGATGCCGTGGGCGGTCATCGCTGCCATGGCGGCGTCGAGATGCGTCAGGGCGATCAGCCCCGAGAGCAGCCAGAACAGCGAAAGCGTGGCGAGGATGGCCGGCTTCAGTAGCCAGAGCCGGCCGAACCAACGTTCCTGCACGCCGAATGGCATCCGGCGAAGGCTGTCCGACAGCGAGGAAAGCGGAGCCCCGGTGACCTGCATCCAGGCGGTCGGGTCCCCGGTCACGCCGGCCTCGATCTGGATCAATGCCGTGGTGCGGATGGGCGTCCGCCAGCCGAGACGGCCGACAAGGTCCCCGATGCGGAACCCGAGGCGAAGGAGCGGGGAGGGCATCGGCAGCGCGAATGCGGCGGTGGGGCGTCCGAGTCGGGCGCGAAAGGCCGCGACGATCTCCGCGAGGGAGTGGCCCCGCTCCTCGACGAGGTCGTAGCTCGCGCGCGGACCAATCCGGCCCTCGACCGCGAGCAGGACCGCCTCCGCCACATCGTCCACATGGACGGTCTGGATCGGCTGCAGATCGGACATGCCGGTGAAGGCGACCGGGAGCGATGCCAACGCACGGATGAGGCCGGTCGCCCCGTACGAGATCGGCGACAGGACCAGTCCCGGTCTCAGGATCACCCAATCGAGATCGAGGGAGGCCAGGCTCGAATCGGCCTCGGCCTTGCTGCGCATGAATTCGGTGGCGGCGTTCAGAGCGGCTCCCGCCGCCGAGACCTGGACGACGCGCACGATACCCAGCTGATGGCAACGGGCAAACAGGGCGCACATGGCGGTCGCCTGAAGAGCGCGGACATCGTCGCGCGGGCCGTCCTGCAGGGCGCCCGCGCAATTCACCACGGCATCGATGCCCCGCAGCGTGTCGCTCCAATCCTCCGGCGCGACGAGCCGGGCGATGTCGTGCTCGATCCAATCTGCTTCGGGACGGTGCAGGCGCGCCGCCCGGACGTCTCGCCCGAGACCCGTTACCGCATGCCCGGCGGCGAGGCAGCGGGAGACCACGGCCGAGCCGATGAGGCCGTAGCCTCCGAGAACCAGGATTCGCATAAGGGGTGACCTGCCGTTCCGGTCGCGTCGCGGGCCGACCTTGCCCGGATCGCCTGAATCAAGCGTGACCTCTCGTCATGCGGCGGGTCGTCAATCCTCGGGTCCATAGGCCGCGAAGAACACACGGATGGCTTCGGTCACGCGGGTCCCGATTTCGGCTTCGGTCACCGGACCGCCCGCCGCGAAGAGCAGCCGCGTGAGTAAGCCCGCCTGGCACAGATGCAGGAAGTGCTTGGCCGCGAGTTCCGTATCGGCGCGGCGCAGGCGGCCCGCCGCGACATGACGGTCGAGATAGGCGGTGAGCCTCGCGACGCCCTGCGCCGGTCCCGCTTCGTAGAAGGCCTGGCCGAAGCGTGGAAACTTCTCTGTCGCGCCGATCACCATGCGGATGATCGCCACGTGGTCCGGGCGTATCATGTGGACGAGGTAGCTCTGCCCCAGGCGGGTGAGCGCGCCGCGTACATCCGGATCGTCGGCATCGAACTGGAACAGAGCCTCGGCGAGGCAGCGCTTTTCCTCCAGCGTCAGGGCCTCGAACAGAGCCTCCTTGCTGTCGAAATAGACGTAGAGCGTGCCTTTCGAGACGCTGGCCGCCTTCGCGATCTCGCCCATGCTGGCACCGTCGAAACCAGAGGCCATGAAGACCGAGCGTGCGCCGTCGAGGATCTGCCGACGTTTATCCGTCTCCGGCGCGGAGCGGGTGCTCGCCTTTTCGACCGTCGGGCGCTCTGCCTGGACTGCACTCACCGCTCACCCCAATTGACCGAACCGTTCAGTCATAATACCTAAGGGGAACTCGCGGCGTCGGTCAACCCGATGCCGATAATGACCGAACGGTTCGGTCAATTCGTTGATCCCGGGATCAGACCATGTCTCTCCGTGACGAAGGCAGTCATCCTGCCGCCTCTGGCAGCGGCGACCTACCGAACGGCGCAGCACCACTGGCGACTTCGGTCGTCGCGCATTCCCCGGTGCCGGTCGCCGCCACGGTGGCAACGCCGCCGAAGCGGCGGTTGCTCCGCAAGGCCATGATGCTGACCGTGCTCACGCTCGCGCTCGCGGGCGGCGGCTACAAGGGCTACGAATGGTGGACAGTCGGGCGCTTCTTCGTCTCCACCGACGATGCCTACGTCCAGGCCGACATCTCGATCCTGGCGGCCAAGGTCCCCGGCTACCTCGCCGCGGTTCCGGTAAAGAACGGGCAGGCGGTGCGGAAGGGCGACGTGATCGCCCGCCTCGACGACGGCGATTATCGCCTCGCCGCCCAAGCCGCGCATGACAAGCTCCTGACTCAGCAGGCTACCATCGCCCGCATCGGCCGGCAGGTGGAGGCCGCACAGGCGCAGCTCCTCCAGAGCGCGGCGCAGATCGACGCGGCCAAGGCCGATTCCATCCGCGCCGCCGCCGATTACGCCCGGCAGCAGCAGCTGGAGAAGGTCGATTTCGTCGCCAAATCGCGGATCGAGCAGGCCCTGGCCGATCGCAACCGCACCGAGGCCACGGTGAAAGGAGCCGAGGCGAACCTCGCCATGATGAAGGCCAATGTCGAGGTCCTGCGAGCTCAGGGCCGGGAGGCGGAAGGGCTCGCGGCTGAGTTGAAGACCGCCGAGGACAGGGCCGCCCGCGACCTCGCCTTCACGGTGATTCATGCGCCCTTCGACGGTGTCGTCGGCAACAAGGCGGTGGAGGCGGGCGCCTATGTTGCGCCGGGCTCGCGCATCGCCGCCCTGGTCCCCCTGGAGAGCGTGCGGATCGACGCGAACTTCAAGGAGACGCAGGTCGAGCGGATGCATGCCGGCCAGCAGGTCCACATCGCAGTGGATGCCTATCCGGGCCGTGACATCGTCGGCGAGGTCGAATCGCTATCCCCGGCCTCGGGCTCCGTCTTCAGCCTGCTGCCGCCCGACAACGCCACCGGCAACTTCACCAAGATCGTGCAACGCCTGCCGGTGCGCATCCATGTGCCGGCGGACGTGGCGCGGGAAGGGCTCCTGCGTCCCGGCCTCTCCGTCACCGTGCGCGTCGATACCCGTGGCGAGGACGAACCCGTCCGCACGGCGTGGCGGCATTAGGGGCCGATCATGGCCGATACCGCCACCATCGCGCCCGCACCCGCCGCCGAGCCGCCCCTCGATCGCCGCCGCATGGTGGCCTTCGTCTGCATGGTGTTCGGGATGTTCATGGCCATCCTGGATATCCAGATCGTCTCGGCGTCGCTGGCTGAGATCCAGGCGGGGCTCTCGGCCTCGGGCGATGAGATTCCCTGGGTCCAGACCAGCTACCTCATCGCCGAGGTCATCGCGATTCCCCTGTCGGGCTTCCTGTCGCGAGTGATCTCGACCCGGTGGATGTTCGTGGTCTCGGCCGGCGGCTTCACCCTGATGAGCCTGATGTGCGCGACCTCGACCTCGATCAACGAGATGATCCTGTGGCGCGCGCTGCAAGGCTTCATCGGCGGCGGCATGATCCCCACCGTCTTCGCCTCGGCCTTCACGATCTTCCCGCCCTCCAAGCGTCCCATCGTGTCACCGATGATCGGCCTCGTGGCGACGCTCGCCCCCACCATAGGCCCGACGGTGGGCGGCTACCTCACCGATGCGTTCGACTGGCACTGGCTGTTTCTCATTAACGTGGTGCCGGGCATCGTCGTCACCGTCTCGACCTATCTGCTGGTCGATTTCGACGAGCCCAACCTCGACCTGTTCAAGCGCTTCGACTGGTTCGGCCTGGCCTTCATGGCCGCCTTCCTCGGCTGCCTCGAATACGTGCTCGAAGAGGGACCGAATCACGATTGGCTTCAGGACGAGGCGGTCTTCGCCTGCGCCATCATCTGCGTCGCCGGCGGTATCGCCTTCTTCTGGCGCGCGCTCACGGCGGCCGAGCCCATCGTCGACCTGCGCGCCTTCTCCGACCGCAACTTCGCGGCGGGCTGCATCTTCAGCTTCGTTCTCGGCATCGGGCTCTATGGCCTGACCTACCTCTACCCGGTCTATCTCGGGCGGGTGCGCGGCTACTCGGCTCTGCAGATCGGCGAGACGATGTTCGTCTCCGGTTTGTGCATGTTCGCCGCCGCGCCCATCGCCGGCCGGTTCTCGGGCAAGGTCGATCCGCGCATCCTGATGGGGATCGGCTTCACCGGCTTCGCCGCCGGCACCTGGATCGTCACCGGGCTGACCAAGGACTGGGACTTCTGGGAATTGCTGCTGCCCCAGGTCCTGCGCGGCTGCTCGCTGATGCTGTGCATGATCCCAATCAACAACATCGCGCTCGGCACGCTTCCGCCGGCGCGGATGAAGAACGCGTCCGGGCTCTACAACCTCACCCGCAACCTTGGAGGGGCGGTGGGCCTCGCCCTCATCAACACCGTGCTCAACGACCGCTGGGACCTGCATCTCGCCCGGCTGCACGAGCGCTTCACCTGGACGAACAATGCCGTGCTGGAACGGCTCGACATGACCCGCCGGCAGTTCGATGCGCTGGGCCTCGACGGCAACGCCATGGCCCTGAAGGCGATGATGAACACGGTGCGGATGCAGGGGCTGGTGATGGGCTTCACCGACGTCTTCCTGGTTCTGACCTTCCTGTTCCTCGCCATGGCCTGCGCGACCCCGTTGATCCGCCGGCCGCGTGCCGCCGCGCCAGCGGGAGGCGGGCATTGATGCGGTCGTCATCGCCCGGCCCTTAACCCTCCACCGAGGAAAGCGGGGACGGGAGAGCCGCATGCGACGATCTCACCGGCCCCGCCCGGTTTGCGTTCGCTCGTCCGCGATCCGATCTGCTATGGACGTGTATTGGCCCCTCGCGAGGCCTTGAGGATCGACGAATGGACTTTCTAGCTTCGATGGGGGGAACCGCCTCCGGCTTCTTCGGGTCGGTGATCCCCTTCGTCATCGTGCTCAGCATCGTGGTCTTCGTCCACGAGATGGGCCATTTCCTCGTCGGTCGCTGGTGCGGCGTCGGCGTTCACGCCTTCTCCATCGGCTTCGGTCCCGAGCTCTTCGGCTTCAACGACCGTCACGGCACACGCTGGAAGGTGTCGGCGATCCCGCTAGGCGGCTACGTCAAGTTCCATGGCGACGCCAATGGCGCCAGCGTGGCCGATCCCGCCGCCCTGGAGCGGATGACGCCCCAGGAGCGTGCGACGAGCTTTCCCACGCAGAGCCTCGGCAAGCGGGCCGCGATCGTGGCTGCCGGCCCCATCGCCAACTTCCTCCTCGCCATCGCGCTTTTCGCCGGGGCGATTTACTTCGTCGGCCGCTACGAGCTTCCGCCGCGCATCGATGGCGTGATGCCGGGCAGCGCCGCGGAGCGTGCCGGATTCCAGCCCGGCGACGTGGTCACGTCCATCGACGGGGCGAGTGTCACCAACTTTCTCGACATGCAACGCACCGTTTCCGGAAGCGCCGGCGCCAGCCTCGCCGTCACCGTGGATCGCGGCGGTGAGACCAAGACCCTGACCGCCGTCCCCGACGCGGTGGAGGAGCGGACCCCGTTCGGTAAGCACCGCCTCGGCCGCCTCGGCATCAAGGGGCCGAACGGTGCCGATGCCCAGGTTCGGCATTACGGCCTGTTCCAATCCCTCGGGCTCGGCGTGTCGGAGACCTATTTCGTCGTCGACCGCACGATGAACTACCTCGGCAAGCTGGTGACGGGCCGCGAATCCGCCGATCAGCTCTCCGGTCCGATCGGGATCGCGCGCGTCTCGGGCGAGGTCGCCAAGGTCGGTGGCGTCGGGGGGCTCATCGGCCTCGTGGCGCTTCTGTCCGTCTCGATCGGCCTGCTTAACCTTTTTCCGGTTCCCCTCCTCGATGGCGGGCACCTGTTGTTCTACGCGTTCGAGGCCGTTCGCGGCCGCCCGCTGAGCGAGAAGACCCAGGAGATCGGGTTCCGGATCGGGCTCGCACTGGTCCTGTTCCTCATGCTGTTCGCCGCCTGGAACGATATCCTGAACCTCGGTGCGTCCTGGTCCGGCCGGGGCTCCTGACCGGACGACGCCGTCTCGGCGGCCGCTCGGAGCAGGCCTCTCGCAAGGTTGTGGATTTCTCCACAACATATTGATTGCACTCGATATTCGAAAAGCCCGCCCGGTCACCGGAGCGGGCTTTTTGCTGCAAATTGACGATTGATTCACCTTATCGAGCGATGAACGGGAACCGTTAAGTGACCGGAAGGCCACGTCTCCCCAAAATCCCCCCTACAGCCCAGGTCCGAGCGTTTGCTTCGCTCGGGAAACTCGGTAGAAGCTGAGCTTGGGACCAGGTGACGGGACGGTCGGATAACGACCGCCTGTCTGCGGGTGCAAACCCGGACTGTTAATAAATAGAGACGGGCGATTACATGATGTCGATGACGGGGAAGCGCCGGCGTAAGTCGGCCGAACGGACCATCGTCCTAGTCGCTGCCGCGGCCGCAGGGCTGGTTCTGGGCGGCACGGCTCAGGCGCAGCAGATCGTCGTCCAGGGCAACAAGCGCGTCGATGCCGACACGATCCGGTCCTACGTGACCGGTACGGCTTCCGGATCTCCCGAAGAGGCCCGCCGCAACCTGCTGGCGAGCGGCATGTTCTCCGACGTTAAGGTCTCGCGCAGCGGCGCCGGGACGGTGGTGACGGTTCGCGAGAACAACCTGATCAACCGGGTTGTGTTCGAGGGGAACAAGAAGGTCGAGAAGGGGACGCTCGAAGCCGAGGTCGAGGCCAAGGCCCGCGGCGGTTTCAGCGAGGGCATCGTCCAGGCCGATCTTCAGCGCATCCGCGAAATCTACCGCCGCGCCGGCCGCGGCACCGCCAAGGTCAGCTTCCGCACCGTCGATCTGCCGAATGGCCGTATCGACCTGATCTACGTGATCGAGGAAGGCGACAAGACCGGCATCAAGGCGATCAACTTCGTCGGGAACAGCGCCTATTCCGAGAGCAAGCTGCGCGAGCTGATGAGCTCGTCGGAGATGAACTTCCTCTCGTTCATCAAGACGTCCGACGTCTATGATCCCGACCGGATCACCAACGATCTCGACCTCGTGCGCCGCTACTACCTGAAGAACGGCTATGCCGACTTCCGCGTGGTGAATGCCGATGCGCGCTACGTCGAAGGCGAAGGCGATGCCGGCTGGGTCATCACCGTGACGGTCGACGAGGGTCAGCAATATACCGTCGGCGCGGTGGCCATCGATTCGCGCCTGCCGGGTGTCGACACCCAGATCCTCGACGGCGAAGTCCGCGCCGCCGTGGGCGACGTCTACAATGCCGAGGATGTGGAGAAGACTCTCTCCGGCGTGACCAACCAGGTCGCCCGCCAGGGCTTCCCCTTCGCCCAGGTTCGCCCAACCGGCCAGCGCGACCGCGCCACCCACACCGTGGCGCTCGGCTTCGTCGTCGAAGACGGCCCCCGCGTCTATGTCGAGCGCATCAACATCCGCGGCAACACCCGTACCCGCGACTATGTGATCCGCCGCGAGCTCGATATCACCGAGGGCGACGCCTATAACCGCGTCCTGACCGATCGTGCCGAGCGTCGCCTCAACGGCCTTGGCTTCTTCAAGAAGGTCCGCTTCTCCAACGAGCCGGGCTCTTCCGCCGACCGCGTGATCATTAACATCGATGTCGAGGATCAGCCCACGGGTTCGTTCTCGGTGGCAGGCGGCTACTCCACCCAGGACGGCATCATCGGCGAAGTCTCGGTCTCCGAGTCGAACTTCCTCGGTCGTGGTCAGTACGTCCGTGTCGCCGGCACCGGCGGCCAGTACTCGCGCGGCGTCGATTTCTCGTTCACCGAGCCATACTTCCTCGGCTACCGTCTCGCCGCCGGTTTCGACGCCTTCTATAAGTACAGCGATCTGACCCGCTACTCGCGCTACGAGACCACCGTTTACGGCGGTCAGATCCGCGTCGGCCTGCCGATCACGGAAGAGTTCGGCGTCACGCTGCGCTACTCGCTCTACAACACCGAGTTGACGATCCCGAACAGCACCAAGCGGCCGTATAACGACTGTTCGAACCCGATCCCTGGCTATACCGCGCTGAACCCCGTTGGCACGATCGATCCCGTGTCCGGCCTCAACACGAGCGGCCTGCCGAGCTACCCGGCCTGTGCTCTAGACGGCGAGGCCTCGATCGCTCTCAAGGGATCGACCGGCAATACGCTCACCTCGCTCGCTGGCTTGACCTTGGCCTATTCGACGCTGGACAACCTCGCCCAGCCGCGGAACGGCCTCTATGCCGAGCTGAAACCCGAAATCGCCGGTCTTGGCGGTGACTCGAAGTTCTTCCGCGTGGCTGGCGACGTTCGCTACTACAAGGAATTCTACGAGGACGTGGTCGGCTTCGCCCGCTTCCAGGGCGGCCACATCTCGCCGCTCACCGACGAGAAGCTGCGCATCACCGATCAGTACTTCCTCGGCCCGTCGCTCGTTCGCGGCTTCGCGCCCAACGGTATCGGTCCGCGCGACGTCGGCAGCGCCGACTCCCGTTCGAACGCCGTCGGCGGTACGACCTACTTCGGCGGTACGCTCGAAGTTCAGTTCCCGATCTACGGTATTCCGCGTGATCTCGGTCTGAAGGGCGCCGTCTTCGCCGACGCCGGTACGCTGTTCGGCTACAACAGCCGCACGCAGTTCAACGTGAACGGCGACTCGATCATCAACGGAATCGCCCCCGGCGGGGCCTGCGCCTACACGGCGCTGGGTGCCGGAGCGATCACCGTCGAGCCGGAATGCCTGAACGTCCGCGACAAGATGACGATCCGCTCCTCGATCGGTGCGTCCATCCTGTGGAACTCGCCGCTCGGCCCGATCCGCTTCGATTACGCCTACGCCCTGACCAAGGACGAGGGCCAGAAGATCTACAATGCCGATGGCAGCTTCCTCGGCCGCGTGGGCAAGGATCAGCTCCAGGCCTTCCGCTTCTCCGGCGGTTCGCGCTTCTGAGCCAAGACGCACGGGCTTCATTCTCGAAGCCCGTGCGTTGTCGCATCATGTCTGATCCCATCTTCTTCGCATCCAGCACGGCCCTCAGCCTCGGTGACATCGCCGGGGCTGCAGGCATTTCGCTCCCCGAGGGAGCGGATTCTCAGCTGATGGTCAGCGGCGCGTCTCCTCTCGAGACTGCCGGCCCGAGCGACCTCGCCTATATGGACAATGCCCGTTACGGCGATGTCCTGGCCCAGACGAAGGCACTGGCGTGCCTCGTCTCGCCGCGCTTCGCGGCCAAGGTTCCCGCATCCACGGTGGCGCTCGTCACGCGTGATCCCTACCGGGTCTATGCCGGCCTGTTGGCGCGCTTCCATCCGGAGGCCATGCGGCCGCTTTCGCAATTCGCCACCGAGGGCGTGTCACCGGGCGCCCATGTCCATCCCAAGGCGCATCTCGAAGACGGCGTCATCGTCGATCCCGGCGCCGTGATCGGTCCCGGTGCCGAAATCGGTTCAGGGACCGTCATTGGACCGAACGCCGTCATCGGTCCGAATGTCCGCATCGGCCGCGACTGTTCCATTGGTGCGGGGGCGACCCTGGCCTATGCGCTGGTCGGCAACCGCGTGATCCTTCACCCGGGCGCGCGCCTCGGCCAGGACGGGTTCGGCTTCGCAATGGGGCCGGGCGGGCACCTCAAGGTTCCCCAGACCGGCCGCGTCATCGTGCAGGACGATGTCGAGATCGGTGCCAACACCACGATCGATCGCGGTGCCGGCCGCGACACCACGATCGGGGAGGGGACCAAGATCGATAACCTCGTCCAGATCGCCCATAACGTGGTCATCGGCCGCCACTGCGTCATCGTCTCCGGAGTCGGCATTTCCGGCTCGACCACGCTGGAGGATTACGTGGTCCTCGGCGGTCAGGTCGGCGTGGTCGGGCACCTCCGGATCGGCATGGGCTCGCAGATCGCCGGTTCCTCGAACGTCAATCGCGACGTCCCGCCCGGAAGCCGCTGGGGTGGTACGCCGGCAAAGCCCGTGCGTACTTGGTTCCGTGAGCTCACGGCCCTGGCCCGGCTCGCGGAGAAGTCCGGGCGCGACACGAGCGAGCCGCAGAAGGATTGAGAGAGATCCAAGACCGGTCGCATGGGATTACCGACCGGTCTCGGATCGCCGACGTCATCCCTCCGCAAGACTTCGCAACCGCAAGACTTGCATCGGATGGCGTTTATGCCGAAGACAACATTCCATTTTTCAGGGGATGAGGCGAGGCGTCAGGGGCGCCGGCGCGCCATGGGATTGTTCGATCGATGAGTGACATGCCGAAAGATCTGGGCTCGGCCGACATCCAGAAGATCCTGGAACTTCTGCCCCATCGCTATCCGTTCCTGATGATCGACCGGATCATCGAGATCGACGGGGACCGTTCCTGCATCGGCATCAAGAACGTGTCGTTCAACGAGCCGCAATTTACCGGGCATTTTCCCGGTCTGCCGGTCTTTCCGGGGGTTCTGCTGATCGAGGGCATGGCCCAGACCGCCGGCGCCATCTGCTGCCAGCACATCAAGACAGATGACATGCGGGCCAAGCAGGTCTTCTTCATGACCATCGACAAGTGCAAGTTCCGCAAGCCGGTCGTACCGGGCGACACGGTGCGGTATCATATGACGAAGATGAACCAGCGCCGGACCATGTGGTGGTTCCGGGGCGAGGCCCGCGTGGGCGACACCCTCGTGGCGGAAGCAGAGATCGGTGCCATGCTGGTGACGGAGTGAGCGACGTGGCTGAAATCCATCCGAGTTCCGTTGTCGAGGATGGAGCCACGATCGGCGAAGGTGTCCGCATCGGCCCCTTCTGTCATGTCGGACCGGATGTGGTCCTGGGTGAAGGCTGCGAACTCATCAGCCATGTCGTCGTGGCCGGGCGAACCGGCATCGGTGCCCGCACCAAGCTCTATCCCTTCGCCTCCATCGGACACCCGCCGCAGGATCTGAAATTTCGCGGCGAGGTGTCGACGCTGACCATCGGCGCCGATTGCCTGATCCGTGAAGGCGTCACCATGAATCCCGGGACCGCCGGAGGCGGGCTCGAGACGACCGTGGGCGACAAGTGTACCTTCCTCGCCAATTCCCATGTGGGCCACGATTGCCGTGTGGGCGATGGTGTCGTCTTCTCCAATAACGTCATGCTCGCGGGCCATTGCACCGTTGGTGACCACGCGATCCTCGGTGGCGGCGCCGCGGTGATTCAGTTCGCGCGGGTCGGTGCCCATGCTTTCGTCGGCGGTCTCTCCGGATTGGAGAACGATTGCATCCCCTACGGCATGGCGCTCGGCAATCGCGCGTATCTGTCTGGCCTCAACATCATCGGGCTGCAGCGCCGTGGTTTCGCGCGTGAGGACATCCATGCCTTGCGCCGGGCCTATCGCCTGCTCTTCGCCCAGGAGGGCACCTTGATGGAGCGCGTCGAGGACGTGGCGGCGGAGTTCGAGTCGCATCGTGCGGTGGCGGAGATCATCGCCTTCATCCGCGAGGGCGGTAAGCGCTCGATCTGCACCCCGCGTGAGAATTCGGGCTCGGCTTGACCGCCTCTCTCCAGCCGGTGTCCCTCCTCGATCCGCATCTGGAAGAGAGTCTGGTTCTGGTGGCGGGGGCCGGCCGGCTCCCCGAACTGGTGGCCGACTCTCTCGATCGGGCGGGGCGCTCGTTTCGGGTGCTGGCCATTCGCGGCTTTGCCGAACGTCCGATGCGCGCGCGAGCCGACGCCACGGTCGATCTCCTCGACATTGCCGGTGCGCTGGCCATCCTGAAGGCCTGGGGGCCGGCCTGCGTCATACCGGTGGGCGGAGTCTCACGCCCCAATCCGGCGGCGATCCTCAATGCCGCGGCGGCGTTGCGGAACCGCGAGGCGCTCAGAGCCATCTCGGGGGGAGGGGACGACCGGTTGCTACGGGGCGCACTCGTCCTCCTTGAGGATAACGGCCACCGCGTCGTCGGCATCCATGACGTGGCGCCGGACCTCCTGAGCCCGGAGGGGCAACTCGGCCGGCTCGCTCCTGACCTCGCGGCTCAGGCATCCATCGCGACCGGCTGCAATATTCTCGCGGCGCTGGCCGCCCATGATGTCGGCCAGGCCATCGTCGTGGCGGCGCAACGGGCGCTCGCGGTGGAGGGACCCGAGGGAACGGACCGGATGCTCGCCCGTGCGCGCGCCCTCGGCCGCAAGCCCTTCGGATTAGGCTCAGCCCAGCCGGGCACCGTGCTGGTCAAACTCGCCAAGACGGGCCAGGATCTGCGGGTCGACCTGCCGGCCATCGGTCCGCGCACGGTCAAGGCCGCCGCCGCGGCGGGCTGCGCCGGTATCGCCATTCAGGCCGGTTACACCCTCATCATCGACAGGAACGCCACGGTGGCCGAGGCCGACCGCGCGGGACTGTTCCTCATCGGTTTGCGGATCGAGGCATGAATCGCGGCATGACGACCACGCCGTCCAAACGAATTTGGCTCGTCGCCGGCGAGGATTCCGGCGATCAGCTCGGCGCCAAGCTGATGCGGGCGCTGTCGGACCTCTCCGATGGGCCTGTGGCGTTCGGTGGGGTCGGTGGCGAGGCCATGGCGGCGCAGGGCTTCGTCTCCCTGTTTCCCCTCGATGACGTAGCGGTGATGGGCTACCTGCCCGTGGCTGCGCGCCTGCGCACCCTCCTGCGCCGCATTCGGCAGACCGTGCGCGACATCGTCGAATCGCGTCCCGACATTCTCGTCATCATCGACAGTCCCGGTTTCACCCACGCCGTGGCCTCACGGGTGCGAAAGCGCCTGCCGAGCCTTCCCATCGTCGATTACGTCTCTCCCAGCGTCTGGGCTTGGAGACCCTGGCGCGCGGCGAAGATGCGGCCTTTCATCGACCACGTCCTTGCGCTCCTGCCCTTCGAGCCGGACGCGCATCGCAGGCTCGGCGGCCCGGACTGCACCTATGTCGGGCATCCGCTCATCGAGCGACTCGCTGAATTGCGCCCGAAAGCCGATGAGGCGGCGGCTCGGGAGGGGACGCCCCCGACCCTCGTGATCCTGCCCGGCTCGCGCCGTTCCGAAATCGAGCGGCTGATGCCGGTCTTCGGTGCCACCCTGGATCTGCTCGTCCAGCGCTACGGGCCGATCGATGCCGTGCTCCCGGCGGTCACGCGCCATCGTGCGATGATCGAGCGCCTGGCCCTGTCCTGGTCGCGGCCGGTGACCATCGTGCATGGGGAGGCGGCGAAATACGCGGCCTTCCGGCGATCTCGTGCCGCTCTGGCGGCTTCGGGCACGGTCACCCTCGAACTCGCTCTCGCCGGCGTGCCGATGGTGGTGGCCTATAAAGTTTCGCGGCTGGAGGAGGCGGTGGCACGGCGGCTCATCCAGGTGCCGACCATCGTGTTGCCGAATCTGATCCTCGGCGAGAATGCCATGCCCGAATTCATCCAGGCCGAATGCACCCCCGGCCGCTTGGGCGAGGCCATGCTCCCGCTTCTCAAGGGCGGAGAGGCGCGTGACGCGCAGGTGCGGTCGCTTCAGCGCATCGACGGGGCGATGCGGCTGGCGGGCGATGACGAACCGAGTCGCAAGGCAGCCAGGATCGTGTTGTCGATGGCGTGCCCGCCCGTCAGCGGATCGTCGTCGGCATAGCCGCTTTGGGTCGCCCGCTTCTCATCGCCTCGGAGGCTTGGACGGCGCTGGGCGGTAGGGCCCTCTCGTCCGCCTTGGGCGACGATGACAGGGAGGGCAGGTCGGGGCTTGTAGCGTTTCGTTCGCGTCCGAAAGCGTAGCCTGCATTCACGCCGGCATAGAAGCCAGTGAAATCCTCGGCCTTCGCCAAGCCGCTGAAAGCCAGTTGCAGGCACAAGCTCATCGTCAAGAAGACGGCACGCATCGCTGCTCTCAGCACCTGAAATGTCTCACCGGATCGACGGGCCGGATCCTGTCATCGGGTCGTTCCGACGATGCTGACGACGAAAAACGGCGACCCGAAGGCCGCCGTCATGTCTCTTCGATGATCTCGAAGGCCCCGCGAACGCGACCTTCTCGAGAGGCATCGACGTCGATCAGTAATCGGCGTTGATGCTCTGGGCCTCGCGGCCCTTCTGACCGTCGATCACGCTGAGGGTGACCTGCTGGCCTTCGGCGAGGGACTCGAGCCCAGCGCGCGACAGAGCCGAACGGTGCACGAACACGTCCTTGCCACCGTCATTCACGGAGACGAAGCCGAAGCCCTTGGCCGGATCGTACCACTTCACGGTGCCGCTCATTTCCACCGAGGGTCCGCTGGCGAAACGACCACCACCGCCGCCGGCTCCGCCACCGCCGCCGAAGCGATCGTTGCCGCCGCCGTAGCCGCCGCCACCGCCGCTGAAGCGGTCACCGCCGCCGAAACCACCGGCGCGGGGTGCAGGTGCACGACGCGGGGGCTCGGCTTCGGCCGTCGACGTGTCGACGCTGGTCACGTCCGTCACCTGCGGACCCTTCTGGCCCTGCGCGGTGTGGACGGTCAGGCGCGTGCCGGGGAGGAGGTCGGCATGGCCGGCGGCCTCGACAGCGCGGATGTGAAGGAACGCATCGCCCGAACCGTCAGCCAGTTCGACGAAGCCGAAGCCTTTCTCCTTGTTGAACCACTTGACCGTCGCGTCGCGCTCCGGCCCAGAGGGAGCGGCTGCCGCACGGGCCGGACCGCGATCGAAACCGCCGCCGCCACCGCCGTACCCACCGCCAAAGCCACCGCTCGGGGGTGCCTGATCCGGCCAGCGAGGCTCGGCACCACCCTCATCGAAGCCGCGCTTCTGCGGCCCCCTGAAATCACGACCACGTCCCATCGAAAGCTCGCAAAAACCGTCCGCCGACCATCTGTCATCGAATACCGGGTGCGCGCCGTCCCAGACGGGCGCTTCACCACACTATCATCACTCTCGGCAGCGGTGACCAAGAATAACGCCATAGTCCTGACTGAATCTGGGCTTCATCGCAAGATGCTTGTCGCCCCTCTCGGTAAGGTTCCTCTGATTTCCTGCGGCAGATTACGCAAGCAAGTCGGGGAGAGGTGCCCCGGCGCGCCGGCAGGGCAGTGCGTACAGAATCCCCAAATGTCATGCGGCTGAACGACTTCGCGTCTCGAATTTTTCTCGGTCGCGTTAGGAAAATGCAAATCGATGGCCGTTAAGATGCGCCGAGGCACCTGCGAAAACAGGTGGCCCGGAACCTCTGTCCGATGATCGCTACCCCATCATTTCCGGATCTTTCGGCCCTCGTCGTCGACGAGAGCCTCTATATCCGCCGAATCGTTCGCGACATGCTGATGCGCGTGGGGATCAAACGCGTCCTCGAAGCCCCCGATGGTGCGGAGGCGCTCGGCGTATTGGCGGAGAGCAAGCCGGACATCACGATCATCGATTGGGATCTGGCGATTCTGTCGGGCGAGGAGTTCATCCGGCTCGCGCGCACCCCCACCACCTCGCCGTCGCCCACCGTGCCGATCATCCTGATGCTGGCTCAGCCCCGCCGCAACGTCGTGGACCGCGCCATCTCCCTCGGGGTCAACGAGATCATCGCCAAGCCTTTCTCACCGAAGACCTTGTGGTCGCGTCTGGACGAAGTCATCAATCGGCCGAGACCGTTCTCCCAGGTGAAGAGCCTGCTGCGGCCTGTCCCCAGAATATCGGCTGCCGGCAAAGGTCTCTAAGCCGATCATAGATCGAGGCTTTGCACTGACGCCCAAGGCCTGTAGGCTTCCTATCGAATGATGGCCGGCCTATCCGGTGGGGCCACGATCGAGGATTCCGGCAAGGCCGATGAGGGAAGAGAGTGCCGCCATGACGCCGGCCCGCCCCATGGCCGGCACGACTTCACCGAATGCCGCCCCCGCCTTGCCGGATACGGGTCGTTCACCGGCGGCGGGATTTCGCCCCGGACGGCGTAACACCTATGCCGCCCTCGACCTGGGGACCAACAATTGCCGCCTGCTGATCGCCGAGCCTGCCTCCCACGGCTTTCGCGTGATCGACGCGTTTTCCCGGATCGTCCGCCTCGGTGAGGGGCTCGGGACGTCCGATCGTCTCAGCGATGCCGCCGTGGAGCGAACGCTGGAGGCTTTGCGGGTCTGCCGCGCCAAGATGGAATCGCGTGGCGTCGCCCGTGCCAAGATCATCGCCACCGAGGCGTGCCGGCTCGCCGTGAACGGGGCCGATTTCGTGGCGCGCGTACGGGACGAGGTGGGCCTCGACCTCGAAATCGTCGACCGGCAGACCGAGGCCTATCTTGCGGTCACCGGTTGTGCGGCCCTGGCCGATCCTTACTCCGAATCGGTCGTCATCTTCGATATCGGCGGCGGGTCCACGGAGATCGCCTGGCTCGATGGCGCGGCCACGAACCCGTCGGCGGACCCCACCTTGCGGATCCGTGCTTGGGATTCGCTTCCCGTCGGCGTCGTGACGCTGGCCGAGCGGCACGGTGCCGCCGACGTCACACGCCTGATGTTCGAGGGCATGGTGGAGGAGGTGGCCGACATGCTGTCGCGCTTCGCCATCCGCGCCGCACCCGCCGCGAATGCCCGGCATTTCCATCTTCTCGGCACCTCGGGAACGGTGACGACCCTTGCCGCCATGCATCTGCGCCTCGCGCGCTACGAGCGCCGCCGCGTCGATGGGCTGTGGATGAGCGATGGCGACGTGAGCGATGCCATCGACGATTTGCTCGACACCCGCCTGGACCAGCGGGCAGACAATCCCTGTATCGGCCGCGATCGCGCCGATCTCGTCCTTGCGGGTTGCGCCATTCTGGAAGCGATCCGCCGGGCATTCCCCTCCGAACGGCTTCGCATCGCCGACCGGGGGCTGCGCGAAGGTCTCTTGATGAACATGATGCGCGAAGACGGCGTCTGGCGCCGCGGAGGCTACCGTTGACCGACAGGCGTGGCGCGGGCGGCGGGTTGCGAGGCGATCTCAAGCAGCGGGTGAAGACGGGGCGCGGCCGCACTGCCTCTCAGAAGCGGTGGCTCGAACGGCAACTCAACGATCCCTACGTGGCGCGGGCCAAGCGCGAGGGATACCGTTCCCGCGCGGCCTTCAAGCTTCTCGAGATCGACGAACGCTTCAAGATCCTCAAGCCGAACCAGAAGATCATCGATCTGGGGGCCGCGCCCGGCGGCTGGTCCCAGGTCGCCGCCAAGATCGTCGGGCCGAGCGGGCGGATCGTCGGCATCGATCTGCTCGAGATCGAGCCGATGGTCGGCGTCGAGTTCATCACCCTTGACTTCCTCGATCCCGACGCCCCGAAGCGGCTGATCGATCTTCTCGGCGGGCAGGCCGATATCGTCATGTCCGACATGGCGGCCAACACGACCGGCCACAAGCAGACGGACCATTTGCGCATCATCGGCCTCGCCGAGACCGCCGCCGAATTCGCCCGCGAGGTGTTGGCGCCGGGCGGCACCTATCTCGCCAAGGTCTTCCAGGGCGGGACGGAGGGCACGCTCCTCGCCGACCTGAAACGCGACTTCACCTTGGTGCGCCACGTGAAGCCCTCGGCGAGCCGCGCCGATTCGAGCGAACTCTACGTGCTGGCTACCGGGTTTCGCGGAGCCGTCGCCGAAACTGCCGAGGGCGACGTCTGACAGCGGATGGCAAGGAGGTTGCTCATGGCCGTATGCCGGTGCGACCGCATGGCGGCGACCGTCCGCCTGACGCGCTGATATCAATCGGCTGTTGGGCTCAGCCCCGCTCAGTGTAAGCCGTCGCGATCAGAGTCCCGGCGGGATCAGGATCGGATAGCATCGCGCGCCGGCACCCGCCGCCAGAACCTCGACCGCGCCCACGGTGGAGGCGTCGCCTGCCACATGCACGACGTCGGTGGTCTTCAGGCCGGTGAGATGTGCGGTGAGGGGGCCCGGACGAACATCCGGGGGGCGCTGCCGCGTCCTGTCGGAGACGAGGGTGATCCGTGAGACTCCCGTGGCCCTGAGCCAGTCGAGCGACGGGCGCATGTAGAGGTCGAGGGGATCGCTGGCGCCGATCACCACCACGATCTCGCGGTTGGGCTCGATGTAGCGCGCCGCCCTGGCAATCGACCAGATCGGGGCGAAGCCCGTCTCCCGGCCCACCAGCAACAGTCGGCCGCCGCCGGGGCGATAATAGCCACGCCCGACCGGCCCCTTGATCTTGACCGGATGTCCGAGAAGGATTTCCTCGCCGAGGGCGTGAGTGACCGCGTTGCACGCATGTCCGAGGCGGAGGTGGAAGACGAGCTCGTTGAGCTCCGTCGTACCGTCGAGGCGCAGGGTCGGGCTCACGTCGATCGGTTCGAACCCTTCGAACGTGGCGGTCACTTGGTGACCGGGCTCGAGATCGAGTCGGCGCGTGATCGTGACGACGACCTCGATCACATGGGCGCCGAGCGGCGCGATCTGCGTGACCGTACCGACCCGACGCGCCTGCGCGGCCGGCTTCACTTCGGCGAAGACGAGGCTTTCGCCCGCCTTGGAGGGGCGGAGTGAAGAGAGCTTGACGGGTTCGGCCCGGTGCAGACGGGCCTGCGCCCGGCGCGGCGAAGGGTTGGAACCCTGCCCGAGAAGATGGGAACCGTGCAGACCGGTCGTGGGGGCGATGACGCCGTCGGCAAGGGCGGCTTCGAGCGGCGTATCGCCGGTCGAGACCCGTACGGCCTTGCCGTTGACGACAAGCGAGCAGCGCGCGCTCATGGTCGAGCCTCGGAGGATGAGAGAAGTCGAAAGGAGGCCGGCGTCGGGTGACGTGCGCCGGCCGATGGCGGAAACCTCAACGAGGTCCGTCGAGAAGCTTGTCCACGAGGGCGGCCCAGCGGTCGCGCACGGCACGGGCTTCCGGCGACAGCGGCTCCGGTCCGGCAAGGCGTTCGACGCTGGCGCGGATGCCGGCGTTCTCTTCCCGCTCGGCCCGCAGCACCGCCTTCATCACCAGGATCTCTGAACGCAGCCGCGCCAGATCGGTGTCGAGAGCGATCTCTTCGACCGCCTCCACTACCGGCTCGGCCGGCAAAGCCACCGGGGAGGCGTCCGCGCGCTTCGGGGTGGGGCCGGTGCGGATCGGCCGGGCCATCAGGCGCCTGACGATATCCGAGCCGAAATCCTCGCCGTGACCGAATTCGTTGCCTAATCGCAATGCCGCTTCGGCCATCACGCCCGCCTCCTGACGAACGGCAGGTCATGCCGCGCCGTTCGATCCATCTCGATCATGACGATGCGCGATCATGGTTAAGGGACGTTTAATTCAACCGTGACGGTTTGGCGATCAGGCCGCTTCAGGCGCCGCGCCGACCAATTGGCGGGCCTGAAGCATCGACATCGGATCGCCGAATGCCGTCCCCTGGGCGTATTCGCAACCGAACTCGGCCAGGGTCTGCGCGTCGGATTCGTTCTCCGCCCCATCAGCGATGATGGCGAGGCCGAGTTCCTGTGCCATCTTCACGATGGAGCGCAGCATGACCGATTGCCCGCCCGCCATCTGGCGCACGAATGTCGGGTCGATCTTGATCGTGTCGAACGGGAATCGCTGGAGATAGGACAGGGCCGAGTAACCGGTGCCGAAATCGTCCAGCGACAGGCCGGCGCCGAGTTCGTGAATGCGGCTCAGCATCTGAGCCGCATATTCCGGGTTCTCCATCACCAGACCCTCGCCGAATTCGAGCTTGAGCGAACCGGGAAGGACGCCCGACCGGGCCATGATCGTCTTCACGTCATGAAGCAGGTCGTGTCGGAGGATCTGCCGCGAGGATACGTTCACGCAGGCGAAGATCGGGGGATCGACATCGAGCGATCGCTGCCAGGCCGCGAGTTCGAGGGCGGTGCGCTCCAACGCGAAGATGCCCAGCGTGACGACGAAGCCGCTCTCCTCCGCGATCGGCATGAAGGTGGAAGACGGGATGCGGCCGAGCTTGGCGTGATCCCAGCGCAGGACCGTCTCGAAACCCGCCACCGTGCGGTCCTCGAGGCGGACGACGGGCTGGAACAGCACCTTCATTTCGTTGCGCTCGATCGCCCGCTGCAGGTCGGCTTCGAGCATCAGCCGGTCGCTGCGCTCGTTGCGCATGGAGGCACGGAACACTTCGGTGCGGTCGCCGCCGTTGCGCTTGGCCTGGATCATGGCGATCTCGGCGTTCTTGAACACGTCTTCGCGTTTGAGGGCGGTGCCGACCTCATGCAGGACGATCCCTACCGAGACCGTGAGGAAGATCTCGCGGTCGGCATAGGTGATGGGCGTGGCGATCGCCCGGCGGATCATGTCCGTGAAGGCGATGATGCGGTCGGGCTCCCGCTCCGACAGCAGGATCAGTCCGAACTCGTCCCCGGCGATGCGGGCCAAGGTATCCTGAGGGCGCAGCAGCCGGCCGAGACGGCGCGACAGGGTGAGCAGGATCGAATCGCCAGCCGAGAGGCCGATAGCATCGTTGATCGCCTTGAACCGGTCGACGTCGAGGAGGATCGTCGTCGGCTTTAGGCGCGCATCCTGACTCGCGAAGGCGAGGGCGGCGTCGAGGCGGTCATTGAACAATTCGCGGTTGGGCAGGCCGGTGAGGCTGTCATGGATCGCGTCGTAGAGCAGGCGCTCCTCGGCCGTCTTCACTTCGGTAACGTCCGAGATGGTGCCGACGATGCGAATGACTTCGCCGTCCGGCCCGATCACCGGCCGGGCCTTCAGCCGGTACCAGACATAGAGGCCTTCCGTGGAGCGGAGGCGGAAATCGTGAACGATGCGACCGCGCCGCTCTTCGATCACCGTGTCCAGCGCCGTCGAATAGCGGTCCACGTCGAAGGGATGGACAAGGCCGAGCCAGTTCGAGGCCGGGCCTTCCAGGGTGCCGCGCTTCAGGCCGAGCTGGCTCTCGATCTCCTGGCCGGCGAAGACCCGGTCTCCCGGGACATCCCAATCGAACACCACATCGCCGGCGCCCGTCAGGGCCAAAGCGCGGCGCTCTGTGTCGGAGACCAGGGAATGGGTCATCCCGCCCCCGGTGAAGGCGTGCTGCATCACCGTGAAGCCAATGAGCATGACGATCAGGACGAGACCGCCGATCAGGGCCGGTTGGACGAGGTCGCTGCCGATCTGTCCGGTGATGGCGAAGCCCGCAGCCACGACCCAGACGAGAAGGAGGAACCAGGTCGGTACGAGAAGGATCGCGCGGTCGTAGCCGTTATGAATGGCCAGATAGACGATCAGCAGCAGGCCGACGCCGGCGACGGCGGCGATGGAGATGCGGGCAACGCCGGCCGCGACCGGCGGATCGAAGACCGCAAGGCCGACGAGGCCGGCGAGAAAGGCGAGCCAGAAGAACGCCACGTGGCCGTAGCGTACATGCCAGCGGCTGAGGTTGAGATAGGCGAACAGGAAAACGAGGAGCGTCGCGCCGAGCACGGCCTCGGCGGATGCGCGATAGACCCGCTCGGCCACCTCGGTGACGGGAAAGACCCGCTGCAGAAAGCCAAAGTCGATACAGGCATAGGCGAGAACGGCCCAGGCCAAAGCCGCGGCCGCCGGAAAGATGATCGCACCCTTCACCACGAAGATGATCGTGAGGAACAGGGCGAGAAGGCCGGCAATACCGATGATGATGCCCTTGTAGAGCGTCAGGCCGGTGGATTTCTTGCGGTAGGCTTCCTGGTCCCAGAGATAGACCTGCGGCACGTTCGGCCCATGCAGCTCGGCCACGAAGGTCACGGTCGCGCCGGGATCGAGGGTAATGACGAACTGGTCGGCTTCCGGGTTCTCGTCGCGTTCGGGCCGGATGCCCTGGCTCGCCGTGATCGCCGCGATGCGCGAGCCTCCCAGATCCGGCCAGATCACCCCCGACCCGACGAGGCGGAAATGCGGGGCCACGAGAACCCGGTCGATCTGCTCGTCGGTGTCATTGGTGAGCGCGAACACCATCCAGTCCGGTCGTGCGCCGCTATCGCGAGCCTTCACCACGATGCGGCGGACGATGCCGTCCTTGCCGGGAGCGGTGGAGATCTGGATCAGGTCGCCATCGGAGCGGTAGCGCTCGATCATCGGCGTCAGGTCGATGGCCGGGGCGTCGAGGGTCACCCGCACGGCTTCCACGGCCGAAGCCGGCGCTCCCGTTGCCAGGATGCCGATCAGCAGGGAGACGAAAACGTTGAGGACGTAGAGGGATCTGCGCAACGGGCGAGTGTTCCGGCCGGGCGGGCACTGATGAGGAATACGGCTCAGCTTGTAGCCCAGTCGTACCGGCGGGGGGGTCCACGGACAAGGCGAGCGGTCTGCCTCGCATTGCGGCACCCACTGCTTCTTGGCGTAGCGCCGAGGAGGATGGGATCGCGCTCCTTTGCGGCCAAAACAAGCCGGTAACGCTTCACGATGGTGGAGCTTCACCGCCTAAATGCTGCGCGCGGCGGCATTGACGGGGCAGGACCCATTCAGACCAGGAACTTTCCGTTTTCCTGGTCCCGGTCCGGCGCATCCGCGCCGAACCGGGAACGCTGCTCAGCTTGCCTGAAGCACGCCCCTCATCTTCTCCAGGGAAGGAAGCTTCTTGATCGGCCCGATCGCCGCCAGCGTCGGAGCGCCCGAGAGCAGACGCAGACCCGCCGCCCTCACATCGTCCACGGTGACGGCATCGATCTTGGCGATTACCTCCGGCGGCGGGATCACCCGGCCCCAGGCCAGCATCTGGCGGGCATTGCGTTCGATCCGACCGCCGGGAGTCTCCAGGGCCGACAGCAAAGCCACCTTAACCTGTGCCTTGGCGCGGGCGACCTCGACCGAATCCGCGTCACGCGCCGCCTTCGCCGTGGCGGCCAGGGTCACGTCGACGAGTTCGGCGAGATCTGAGCCCGACGTTCCAGCACCGATACCGAACAGGCCGCAATCGACGAAGGACCAGTGGAACGCCTGGATCTCGTAGGCCAGGCCGCGGGTCTCGCGCACCTCGTGCCACAGCCGCGAGGTGAGACCGCCGCCGAGCACCTGCGCGAACATGTGAAGTGCGTAATAGCCTTCGTCGCGGAAGGAGAGGCCGGGGAGGCCCAGCACGAGATTGGCCTGTTCCAGCTTTTTCTGGATCCGCTTCTCCCCACCCACATAGGTGCCGGGGACCATTTCCGGGGCGACCGTCGCCGGCATCCCGCCGAAATGGTGCTCGGCCGCCTCGACGATGGCCTCGTGGGAGATGGCGCCCGCTGCGGCCACGACGATGCGGTCCGGGGTGTATTCGCGGGCGAGATAGGCGTCGATGGCATCGCGGTCGAAGCTCGCGATGGTCTGCGGCGTGCCGATGATCGGACGGCCGATCGGCTGATCCGGGAAAGCCGCCGCGGTGAAGGCCTCGTAGACCACGTCGTCCGGCGTATCCTCGATGGCGGCGTATTCCTGAAGGATCACCCCCTTCTCGCGGGCGAGCTCGCCCGCGTCGAAGACCGATCGCGTGAGGATGTCGCCGATCACGTCGAGGGCGACGCCGGCATCCTCGCCGAGCACGCGCGCGGTGTAGCTGGTTCCTTCAGCGCTGGTGGCGGCATTGATGTCGCCACCGACATTCTCGATGTCCTCGGCGATCCGGCGGGCGGAGCGGGTCTCGGTTCCCTTGAACGCCATATGCTCGATGAGATGGCTGAGGCCGCCCTCATCGGCCCGCTCGTGGCGCGATCCGGCGCCCACCCAAACTCCCAGTGTCGCGGTCGCGACACCCGGCATGGTCTCCGTGGTGACGGTGATGCCGTTGGAGAGGCGGGATACTTTCAGGCCGGGAGAGGCGCCATGGGTCGCGAAATGCTGGTTCATGCTGTCTCAGTTCCCGGCCGTGATGCGTGAATGTGTGCGGATGAAGGCTTCCACCGCCGCCTGGTCGTTGGCGACGCGGTCGAAGCGCTCCTTCCGATCCAGCAGGTCGGCGAGATGCGGCGGCAGCACGGGGCGAAGGCCGCCCGTCGCCTGGGAGACCGCATCCGGAAACTTGGCCGGATGAGCGGTGGCCAGGGCGACGACCGGCGTCTTCGCATCCTTCTCGAGAAGGCGGCGGCCGGCATGAACGCCGATGGCGGTGTGCGGGTCGATGACCATGCCGATCTCCCGATGCACCCGTGCGATCTCGGCGATGACGGCCTCTTCGGGGACCGAGGCCGCGTCGAACTCGTCGCGGACGGCTTTGAGTACCGTCTCGTCGAGATGGAAACCGCCCGATTGCTTCAATCCCGCCATCAGCCGCGACAGGCTCGACGCATCGCGGCCCAGGGCCTCGAACAGAAGCCGCTCGAAATTCGACGAGATCTGGATGTCCATGGAGGGCGAGGTGGTCGGCTGAACACCGCGAACTTCGTAGGCACCGTGTTCCAGGGTGCGGGCCAGGATATCGTTGGCGTTGGTGCCGATCATCAGGCGCTCGATGGGAAGGCCCATGCGCTTGGCGACCCACCCGGCGAGGATATCGCCGAAATTGCCTGTCGGCACCGCGAAGGAGACCGGGCGGTGCGGTGCGCCCAGGGCCACGGCGCTCGTGAAGTAATAGACCGCCTGCGCGGCGACTCGCGCCCAGTTGATCGAGTTGACGCCGGAGAGCCTCAGCTCGTCGGCGAAATTCGCGTGCTGGAACAACGCTTTGACGATGTTCTGGCAATCGTCGAAGTTGCCGTCGATGGCGATGGCGTGGACATTGTCCGCCCCCACCGAGGTCATCTGGCGACGCTGCACCTCGGAGACGCGGCCATAGGGAAACAGGATGAAGATATCGACCTGATCGAGCCCGCGGAAAGCCTCGACGGCGGCGCTGCCGGTATCGCCAGAGGTGGCGCCGACGATGGTGGCGCGCGAGCCGCGGGACCGCAGGACATGGTCCATCAGCCGGCCGAGAAGCTGCATCGCCACGTCCTTGAACGCCAGCGTCGGACCGTGGAAGAGCTCCAGCAGAAACAGGTTGTCGTCGAGCTGCACCAGCGGGCACACCGCCGGGTGGCGGAACGTGGCGTAGGATTCCTCGATCATCCGGTCGAGATCGGCATCCGCGATCTCGCCGTCGATCAGCGGTCGCAGGACGAGCTTGGCCGCATCGGCATAACGCTGTCCCGCCAGTCCGGCGATCGCGTCATGGGAAATCTGCGGCCAGCTCTCGGGCAGGTACAAACCGCCATCGCGGGCGAGACCGGCGAGGAGAGCATCGGAAAAGCTGAGGGGCGCCGCGGCGCCGCGGGTCGAAACGTGTAGCAAAGGGGCCTCCGGGAAGGGCGCCGGTCTACACGATGTGGGTCGGTCTGTCGAAAGCGGGAAATTGCCGCCTGCGCGAAGAAAGTCTGCCGGCCCGCGACGGGGACGCCGAGGGACGGGATCGATCGGCGCGTCCGAACCTCATCCAGAAACCGCTCGACCCGCGCCTTCGTTCGGCGCCGAGGTATGTCGACCGGTTCATCCCCCTACGCGGCGCTGCCCGGCGCCTTGACGAGGCGGCATCCGCTGATCCGCCAATCGCCGTCGCTCTGCTTCTCGAGGCTGTAGAGGGCCATCCAGTCGATACCGTTTTCGTCCTGCAGCTTGACGCCGAGGGAGATGCCATCCTCGCCACTCTCTTCCACACGATCGATGCTGAAGCTGCGGGCGCGGTAGACGGCGGCGTATCCCTTCCGCACCATCTCGATGAATGTCTCGGGCGAGGTGAACATCCCTTGGATCGACGGGGCGGCCTGGGCATAGGCCGTCGCCGCGTCGTCTTTGTGGAACGCCTCGATCTGCCGCTCCACCGCCGCCCGAGCTTTCAGCTTCGCCGCTTCGTCGGCGGCATGGGCCGGCGAGGCCGAATACATCGCGGCCAGAGACAGGAAACCGATCAGCAGGGAGGAGACAGCATGCATGGATCACACTCCGCAATCGGGGCGACCCTGTGCAGGATAGCGCGACGCTTGCCGCCGACAAGAGCCGGCGATCTTCGGCGACGAAGAGCCAGAGCTAGCGGGCCGGGTTCGCTGCCGTATCGTCTCCCATGTCGGAGAGACGTTTCCAGGCGAAGACGCCGAAGACGCCGACGAGGCAGGCCGCGATGCCGAACCACGTGAAGGCATATTGCATGTGATTGTTGGGAAGATCGACCCGGAGTTGTCCCCCCTTCGGCCAGCCGCCGGGATTGGGCGTGGCATCGGCCTCGATGAGGTAGGGCATCACGGTCAGCCCCCGAGCCGCAGCGATGCCGTCGATATCACGATGGAACCACTCGCCCTTGGCGGGCTCCGGCGGCGGCACGAACATGGTGCGGGTCTCCGGACCGCGCAGCATACCGGTGATCGTCGCCGATCCGGCGATCTGCCCCGATGGGCGCCGCGCCGGGCTTTTCAATTCGGTGGGGACGAAGCCACGGTTGATGATGACGAGGCTTCCATCATCGTCCCGCTTCAGTGGAGTCAGCACGTAGAAGCCCTGCAGCGCATTGCCGGGTACGGCTCCGGCCGCGAGACCGTGGACCAACGTCTCCTGGTCGTTGAGCAACGTTCCGGTCACCCGAACGCGCTTGAACTCGTCCCGCGCCACGTCCCAATCCCCGCGCGCCGGGAGCAGCGCGGGAGGCTCGATACGCGAACGGGCCACGATGCGGTCGATCAGGGCTTCCTTCTCGCCCTTCCGCTGCAACTGCCAGATTCCAAGGCTCAGCAGAATGGCGAGGCAGATCAGCGAGACGATGCCCGGGGCGAGCAGCGACCGCAGGGCACTGGGACGAACTTCCGTCGACATCAGCGAAAGCGCCCCTCCTCGGCTTTATTGGCGAACTGCAAGGCGGCCAGCATCCCCTTCAACGGTCGAACCAGCAGCAGGCTGAGACCGACCGAGAGGGTGATGGCCACGGAGGCATGGACCCAGATCGGCGGTTCGAAGGTGATTTCCAGCCAGAGCGCCAGCCCGACGACGACGATGCCGACGATGGACATGACGAAGAAGGCCGGCCCGTCGCCGGCATTGAAGGTCGAATAGTCGAGACCGCAGACTTCGCAGGACGGTTTGAAGGTCAGGAACCCGTCGAACATCGCACCCTCGCCGCAGCGGGGGCAGCGGCAACGCAATCCGGTCGGGATGGGAGGCGGTAGCGGCCGCTGCTGATTCACGATGCATGCTCCTCGGCGACGGACATGTCTGTCCTCTGCCGCATATGGGAAACCGAACGATCCATCGCACGAAAAAGGGCGGCTCGCGCCGCCCTGTTTCTCATACCTGTGTCGCTTCGCCGTACCGTTCGGCCCTGATCGGGCCGACGCCTCAGTGAGCCGCCGTGCCGGCACCCCAGACGTAGATCGAGGCGAACAGGAACAGCCAGACCACATCCACGAAGTGCCAGTACCAGGCGGCGAACTCGAAACCGAGATGCTGCTGGACCGTGAATTGGCCGAGATAGACCCGGTAAAGGCAGATCGCGAGGAAGATCGTCCCGATGATGACGTGCGCGCCGTGGAAGCCCGTCGCCATGAAGAAGGTGGCGGAGTAAATGCTGCCCGAGAAGCCGAAATGCGCGTGGCTGTACTCATAGGCCTGGCAGGCCGTGAACAGCACGCCAAGGATGATCGTGAGCCACAGGCCGTATTTCAGACCCTTGCGGTCGTTGTTGAGCAGGGCGTGGTGAGCCCAGGTGATGGTGGTGCCCGAGGTCAGCAGGATCAGGGTGTTGAGCAGCGGCAGATGCCAGGGATCGAACGCCTCGATACCCTTCGGCGGCCAGGTGCCGCCCGTGAAGTCCAGGCGCGTGGTCTGGATCGGGTCGGCCGTGTAGAGGGCGGCCTCGAAATAGGCCCAGAACCAGGCGGCGAAGAACATCACCTCGGAGGCGATGAACATGATCATGCCGTAGCGGTGGTGAAGCTGCACGACGCGGGTGTGGTCGCCGGCATTCGCCTCGTGGACGACGTCACGCCACCAGGCGAACATCACGTAGAGCACGCCGATCGTTCCGGCGCCGAAGATGTAGGGACCGGGGCTGAGCGTGCCGATCTGAAGGCTCTTCATCCAGAACACGGCGCCGAACGCCATGAGGAAGCCGGAGAAGGCACCCAACAGCGGCCAAGGGCTCGGGCTCAAGATATGGAAGTCGTGATTCTTGGCGTGCGCCTCGGCCATCTTAACTCTTCTCCTCACCCCGGGCCCAATGCCGCGAACGGCTCTGACCTTCTGAACGTTCGGCTACACCGGAACCCTTAATCGGGACGGCGCAGTGTTGTCACGCTTGAGACCTCAAAAATCTGGCGCGTCGAAAACGCGTCCCGCCAAAATTTTTGATGGCCTCAGAAATTGGTTTTCGCATTCTTGCCGTCTGTCGTCGCGAGCGCGGCCGAGGGCTGGCCATTCTTCGACGCGAAATACGTATAGGAGAGCGTGAGCTCCTGCAGGTGGGCGGTGTTCGAGTCGGCTCTCACGGCCGGATCGATGTAGAACACCACTGGGAAATCCATCGTCTCCCCGGGCTGGAGCGTCTGCTCGTTGAAGCAGAAGCATTGGATCTTCACGAAGAAGCTCCCCATCAGTCCCGGCTGGACGTTGTAGGTCGCGATCCCCGTCGAGGGGGTCGTCCCCGTATTCTTCACCCGGAAGAACACGGTCTTCGTCTCGCCGAGGCGAACTTCGATCTTCGGCGTCTCGGCGACGAAGCGCCAAGGCAGGGTCGACGCGACGTTCGTGTCGAGATGGACGACCATGCTGTCATCCGTGGCGACCTGCGTCGATGCAAGCCCGACGCGAGGCGTGCCGTCAAAGCCGGTGGCCTTGCAGAACATGTCGTAGAGCGGCGCCGAGGCGAACGCCAAGCCGATCATGCCCACCGCCAGACCCGCGCAGGCGAGGGCCGTGACCGAGGCCTTGCGGTTCGGATTGCCGCTTCGCGGGCTTTTCACGTCGGTCATGATGACGTCCGACTTTCTTCGCTGAACGACCCGGTCGATGCGGTCACAGCGGGCGATTGAGGATCTGCGGTCCGAGCTTGGCGATGGTCAACGCGTAGAAGATGGCCACGAGGACGAACAGCACCGTGGCGATGGCGATGGAGCGCCTGCGCTGGCGCTGGCGCTCTTCGGGCGTCAGCTGCCGCGGCGGAGTGGATTTACCCGGCACCGAGGTCACGCGAGCACCGCACGGAACAGTCCCAGGCCCTGCTCGGCCAAGACCGCCGAGAACAGCAGGAAGAGATAGAGGATCGAGAAGCCGAACATGCCGAGCGCGGCCTTGCGTTCCGCCTCGCCCTCACGGTTGCGGTAGACGTGGACGCTGAAGGCCAGCATCCCGAGGCCGCCGAGGAAGGCGGTGACGCCGTAGAGCCATCCGCCGAAGCCGAGGAAGACCGGGGCGAGGCCCACCGGGAACAGCAGGATCGAGTAGTAGATGATCTGGCGCCGTGTGGATTGAGGCCCGGCGACGTTCGGCATCATCGGGATGCCGGCCTTGGCGTATTCTCCCGCCTTGATGAGCGCGAGCGCCCAGAAATGCGGCGGCGTCCAGATGAAGATGATGAGGAACAGGACCGTCGATTCGATGCCCACCGATCCCGATACGGCAGCCTGGCCGATCATCGGGGGGAGGGCGCCGGCGGCGCCGCCGATGACGATGTTCTGCGGCGTCGCCCGCTTCAGCCACATGGAGTAGACGACCGCGTAGAAGACGATCGTGAAGGCGAGCAGCGAGGCGGCCAGCCAGTTCGAGGCGAGGCCGAGCACCAGGACCGAACCCACCGACAGGACGAGGCCGAAGGCGAGGGCTTCACCGGGCTGGATACGACCGCCGGGGATCGGGCGCGTCGCCGTGCGGGTCATCACCGCGTCGATATCGGCGTCCCACCACATGTTGAGACAGCCGGAGGCACCGGCGCCCACCGCGATCATCAGGAGCGAGATCACTCCGACGACCGGCTGGATCTGGACATGGGACACCACCATGCCGACCAGCGCCGTGAAGATCACCAGCACCATCACGCGGGGCTTCAGGAGTGCGAAGAAGTCCGAGACCTCGCCGCCCACCATCATCGGGGCGGGGGCGAAATCTTGCGGCTCGGCGGCAGCGGCTACGCTGTTCGACAGGCTCGTCATGGGTACCTGATGCTGTTGTCGGTCTGGCCGGGGTTCGGATCACGCCGTCTGAGGCGCCGCCCTTTGCGGGACGCCCCTCGCTGGGAGAGGCATCCGGGAAAGAGCGAGGACCGCTGGCGCGGTCCTCGCAATCCGTATCGTTTAGGTTCGTGTCTTAGTGACCGTGCTCGTCGACGATCGTCGGGAGGGTCTCGAACTGGTGGAAGGGCGGCGGGGAGGAGAGCGTCCACTCGAGGGTGGTGGCGCCTTCGCCCCAGGGATTGTCTGCCGCGCGGACCTTCGAGCGGAAGGCGAGAACGACGCCGATGAAGAACACCACCATGCCGAGGGCGAAGATGTGGCCGCCCCAGGTCGAGACCTTGTGCCAGCCGGCGAAGGCCTCCGGGTAATCGGCGTAGCGACGCGGCATGCCGGCCAGACCCAGGAAGTGCATCGGGAAGAACAGGATGTTCGCACCGATGAAGGCGAGCCAGAAGTGCAGCTTGCCGGCCCATTCCGGGATGACGTAGCCGGTCATCTTCGGGAACCAGTAGTAGACACCGGCGAAGATGATGAACACGGCGCCGAGCGACAGCACGTAGTGGAAGTGGGCGACGACGTAATAGGTGTCGTGCAGGTACTTATCGACCGCCGAGTTCGCCAGCACGACGCCGGTGACGCCGCCGACCGTGAAGAGGAAGATGAAGCCGACCGCCCAGTGCATGGCGGCGGTGAAGCGGATCGAGCCACCCCACATCGTCGCGATCCAGGAGAAGATCTTCACGCCGGTGGGCACCGCGATGACCATGGTGGCGAAGACGAAGTAGGATTGCGTCTGCAGCGACAGGCCGACCGTGTACATGTGGTGGGCCCACACGACGAAGCCGACGACGCCGATGGCGACCATGGCGTAGGCCATGGCGAGGTAGCCGAAGACGGGCTTGCGCGAGAAGGTCGAGATGATGTGCGAGACGATGCCGAAGGCCGGCAGGATCATGATGTACACTTCGGGGTGACCGAAGAACCAGAACAGGTGCTGGTAGAGGACCGGATCACCACCGCCGGCCGGATCGAAGAAGGTCGTGCCGAAGTTGCGGTCGGTGAGCAGCATCGTGATCGCGCCGGCGAGAACCGGAAGCGACAGGAGCAGCAGGAACGCGGTGACGAGCTCAGCCCAGGCGAACAGCGGCATCTTGTGCAGGGTCATGCCCGGCGCGCGCATGTTCAGGATGGTGGTGATGAAGTTGATGGCGCCGAGGATCGAGCCTGCACCGGAAAGGTGAAGGGCGAAGATCGCGAAATCGACGGAGGGACCGGGATGGCCCGAGGTCGAGAGCGGCGGATAGACGGTCCAGCCGGTGCCGGCGCCTGACGTTCCCGGCGCGCCTTCGACGAAGAGCGAGCAGAGAAGGCTCGCGAAGCCGGAGACGGTGAGCCAGAACGAGATGTTGTTCATGCGCGGGAACGCCATGTCCGGCGCCCCGATCATGAGGGGCACGAACCAGTTGCCGAAGCCGCCGATGAGCGCCGGCATCACCATGAAGAACACCATGATGAGACCGTGGCCGGTCACGAACACGTTGTAGGTGCCGGGATTCGAGAAGTACTGCAGGCCGGGCTCTTCCATCTCCATGCGGATGCCGAAGGAGAGGAACGCGCCGATGATGCCCGCGCAGAACGCGAACAGGAGGTAGAGAGTGCCGATGTCCTTATGGTTGGTCGACAGGAACCAACGGGCGAAGAAGGACGGCGTATGGGAGGCGTGGGCGTCGTGATGCCCTGATTGTGCTGTGGCGGTTGCCATCGATGCAGACCCTGTTCAGGTTTCTCTAAATCTCTCGATTTGCGAATGAACCGGCCCGATCAAGGGCCGGTCCAGCCGGAGCCGTCGGGCGGCGCCGGAAAAAGCCGCTACTTGGCTTCTGCGAACTTCGAACCGTCGTCGAGGCGGGCGAACTTGGTCTTCCCCTCTGCGAGCCAGGCCGCATAGGCTTCGTCGCTCACCACCTGCACCGTGATGGGCATGTAGGCGTGGCGGGCGCCGCAGAGCTCGGAGCACTGGCCGTGATAGGTGCCCTCACGCTCGGCCTTGAACCAGAACTGGTTCAGGCGGCCGGGGATCGCGTCGATCTTGAAGCCGAAGGACGGCATCGCCCAGGAATGCAGCACGTCGGCGGCGGTCACCTGGATCTTCACGATCTTGTTCACCGGAACGACCATGTCGTTGTCGGTGCCGAGCAGCTTGGGCTGCTTCTCTTCGTCGATATTGGCGTCGAAGGTGAAGCCACCGCCATTCTCGACCGCCGGGTACTCGTAGGACCAGTACCAGGCATGGCCGATCACCTTGACGATGACGTCGGCCTTCGGATCCGAGAGCTGGGTGCGGAGCAGGCGGAACGAGGGGATGGCGACCGCCACCAGGATCAGCACCGGGACGATCGTCCAGGCCACTTCGATCATGGTGTTGTGCGTGGTCTTCGAGGGGACCGGGTTGGCCTTCGCGTTGAACTTGAAGATGCAGTAGATGATCAATCCCAGCACGAAAGCCGAGATGCCGAAGGAGAGCCAATGCATCCCCTGCTCGAACGTGTGGATGTCCCGCGCGTTCTCGGTGACGGCGACCTGACGGTCCATCTGCCACGGCTCGGGCTGGCCGATGCCGGCCGCCAGGGCAGCTGAAGAAACGAGGGTGGTGCCGAGCGCAGCAAGAGCGCCCGCAGCAAGTCCCCATGATGACCGGTGTTGCGCCTGCGTGGTCCGCATGTGCCTCTCGTGGCTCCCCTTTGGTATCGTTCTACGTCGTCCCGAAGCGTCTTGCGACTTTTGACGTCGCGCGCAAGTCCTCGCTTAACGGGAAAGGCAGACCTCGGATGTGAAATCCGGGTCGCCATTGCGGGTGTCAGACCACATGGAGGTCGATGGCGCAACCGCAACAGCGTCGCATGGTTGTGCCTTTCCCCGTAGTGCAGCACCCGTGGAGCCCGAATGACTGGGGAGATTCAAAGCAATTTTGCTCGACGGCAAACTTAAATTTGTATTGCCGCCGTCTTCGACCGTGAATCCCTCGCCAGTATAGCGCGGTTCCCGCTATGGAGAGTGACCGGCTCCGCGGGAGACATGCGGGCGCATATTCCGGGAAGCGAATTCGGGGATGAACACCATAAGGTCGTGGCGGTGATCGAACGCCTCGAATTCCTCCTAGCCCTGGCTCGCGAGCGGCATTTCGGCCGGGCCGCGCAATTCTGCAACGTTTCCCAGCAGACGCTCTCGGCTGGAGTGAAGCAGCTCGAAGAGCGGCTCGGCGTCCTGCTGGTGGAGCGCGGGTCCCGATTCCAGGGTTTCACCCCGGAAGGTGAGCGTGTTCTCGACTGGGCACGCCGGATCGTCGGTGATGCGCGCGCCATGCGGGAGGAAGTCGCGAGCTTGCGTCGGGGATTGTCGGGCACTCTTCGCCTTGCGGCGATTCCCACTGCCACGCCGATCGTCGCCTCGTTGACCACCCCATTCCGCGCCCGCCATCCCGACGTGCGATTCTCGGTGCAATCCACCACCTCCGGCGAGATCGGCCGGTTGATCGCCGACCACGAGATCGATGCCGGGATCACCTATCTGGAGAACGAGCCGCTCGGCAAAGTCATTGCGGTGCCGCTCTATCGCGAGCGCTACCGTCTGCTCACCGCGGTCGACGGCATCTATGGAACACGGGATTCGGTGACCTGGGACGAGGTCGGCCGTCTTCCTCTCTGTCTTCTGACGCCCGATATGCAGAACCGCCGCATCGTCGACCGCCATCTCCAGAATGCCGGTTGGAACGCCGAGCCGTTGCTTCAGTCGAACTCGATGATCGTCTTGTTGACCCATGTCCGCACGGCCAAATGGGCCAGCGTGATGCCCGCCGTTCTTGCCGACAGTTTCCGCCTCAGTGAGCGGGTCCGCTCCGTGCCCATCGTCGAACCCGATGTCAGCCACATGATCGGGCTCGTCGTGCCGGAGCGCGATCCAATGACACCGCTCTGTGCCGCGCTCATCGTGGAGGGACAGGCGATCGCACCGACGATCGCCGAAAACATCTCGTCACTCTGAGTTTTTGCGCCGCACAATGGAATTATAACAAAAAAGCATTGTCGAACGACCGAACCGGACGATTGATTCATGGGTGGAGATATACCACCTTGGAATGACAACAAGTTCATCCGGGTAGGAACAATGCTGCAGCATGAGCCATGGAGCGCGCAGCGTGCGGCCGGCATCATCGCCGACCATACGCATCTCGAAGGCGCCACGCTCCCCATCCTCCACGCCTTGCAGGAAACCTTTGGTTACGTCGACGAGGGCGCCGTTCCGCTCATCGCGGACGCGCTGAACCTGTCGCGGGCCGAGGTGCATGGCTGCATCACGTTCTACCACGACTTCCGCCGTGCCCCCTCGGGCAAGCATCAGGTGAAGCTGTGCCGCGCCGAGGCCTGCCAGGCCATGGGATCGGACGCTCTCCACGCCGATATCCTCGCCCGCCTCGGCATCGATTGGCACGGCACGACGCCGGACGGCCAGATCACGGTGGAGCCGGTCTACTGCCTCGGCCTCTGCGCCAACGGCCCGGGCGCCCTGGTCGACGATGAGCCGCTGGCGCGCCTCACCGCAGATTCCCTGGAATCGGCCCTCACGGAGATGAAGTCGTGAGCATCACCATCTACGTCCCGCGCGACGCCGTCGCGCTCGGTCTCGGCGCCAATCGTGTCGCCCGCGCGATCTTCGCCGGCGCCGAGCGCCGCGGTCTCGACGTCACCATCGTCCGCACGGGATCGCGCGGAATGCTGTGGCTCGAGCCCATGGTCGAGGTCGCGACCTCGGAGGGCCGCATCGCCTACGGTCCCGTCACGCCCGGCGATGTCGACAGTCTTCTCGATGCCGGCCTGGTGAATGGCGGCGAACATGCTCTTCGCCTCGGCAAGCCCGAGGAGATGCCGTATCTCGCCCGGCAGCAGCGCCTGACCTTCCATCGCTGCGGCGTGATCGATCCCGTCTCGGTGGAGGATTACCGGGCGCATGGCGGCTATAACGGCCTGGATGCCGCGCTGAAGCTCGATGCCGCCGGTATCGTGGCGCAGGTGCGCGATTCCGGCCTGCGCGGACGCGGCGGTGCCGGCTTCCCCGCCGGCATCAAGTGGAACACGGTGATGCTCGCCCAGTCCGAGCAGAAATACGTCGTCTGCAATGCCGACGAGGGCGATTCGGGCACCTTCGCAGACCGTATGATGATGGAGGGCGATCCCTTCAACCTCATCGAGGGCATGACCATCGCGGGCATCGCGACGGGGGCCACGCGAGGCTACATCTATCTGCGCTCCGAATATCCGCAGGCCTTCGCGACCCTCAAGGAAGCGATCGTCAATGCCAAGGCCGCCGGCTATCTCGGCGACAACGTGGCGGGCTCGGGCAAGGCCTTCCACCTCGAAGTGCGCTTGGGCGCCGGCGCCTATATCTGCGGCGAGGAGACCTCGCTGCTGGAGAGCCTGGAGGGTCGTCGCGGCATCGTCCGGGCCAAGCCGCCGATCCCGGCACTGAAGGGCTTCCTCGGCCAGCCGACCCTCGTCAACAACGTCATGACCTTCACGGCCGTGCCCTACATCCTGGAGCACGGTGCCAAGGCATATGCCGATTACGGCATGGGCCGTTCGCTCGGCACGCTGGCGATCCAGCTCGCCGGCAACATCAAGCATGGCGGCCTCATCGAGTTCGCGTTCGGCATCACCCTGCGCGAGATCATCGAGGATTTCGGTGGCGGCACGCAGAGCGGCCGTCCGGTCCGGGCGGTCCAGGTCGGCGGCCCGCTCGGGGCCTACTTCCCCGACCATCTCCTCGACACGCCCCTCGATTACGAGGCGATGGCGGCCAAGAAGGGCCTCGTCGGCCATGGCGGCATTGTCGTGTTCGACGACACCGTCGACATGGCCAAACAGGCCCGCTTCGCTTTCGAGTTCTGCGCGGTGGAATCCTGCGGAAAGTGCACCCCCTGCCGCATCGGCGCGACGCGCGGCGTCGAGACGATGGACAAGGTCATCGCCGGCATCCGTCCCACCGAGAATCTCGCCGTCGTGGCCGACCTTTGCGACGTCATGACCGACGGGTCGCTCTGCGCCATGGGCGGGCTCACCCCGATGCCCGTCATGAGCGCGATCACCCATTTCCCCGAGGATTTCCAGCAGCGCGGACCGATGTCCGTGGCCGCTGAATAAGGAGGCGCGACCCATGGCCCTCATCAAAGAGATCGATTACGGCACCCCGATCCGGGTGAACGAGCAGACCGTCACGCTCACCATCGACGGCATGAGCGTCACCGTTCCCGCCGGCACCTCGGTGATGGCGGCGGCGATGCATGCCGGCACGCAGATCCCCAAGCTCTGCGCCACCGATTCGCTGGAAGCCTTCGGCTCCTGCCGTCTCTGCCTCGTGGAGATCGAGGGGCGGCGCGGCACGCCCGCCTCCTGCACGACCCCGGCCGAGAACGGCATGGTCGTCTCGACCCAGACGGATAAGCTCGCCAAGCTCCGCAAGGGCGTGATGGAGCTCTACATCTCCGATCACCCGCTCGACTGCCTGACCTGTGCCGCCAACGGCGATTGCGAGTTGCAGGACATGGCCGGCGCGGTCGGCCTGCGCGACGTGCGCTACGGCTATGACGGCGCCAATCACGTGAAGCCGTCTTCGGACCAGTACCTGGCCAAGGATACGTCCAACCCGTATTTCACCTACGATCCGTCGAAGTGCATCGTCTGCAATCGCTGCGTCCGCGCTTGCGAAGAGACGCAGGGCACCTTCGCGCTCACGATTTCGGGCCGTGGCTTCGACAGCCGCGTGGCTGCCGGCCCCACCGACTTTTTCAATTCGGAATGCGTGTCCTGCGGCGCCTGCGTCCAGGCCTGCCCGACGGCGACGCTCCAAGAGAAGTCGATCATCGAGCATGGCCAGCCGGACCATTCCGAGATCACCACCTGCGCCTATTGCGGCGTCGGCTGCTCGTTCAAGGCCGAGATGCAGGGCACCCGCATCGTACGCATGGTCCCCTACAAGGGCGGCAAGGCCAATGACGGCCATTCCTGCGTCAAGGGCCGCTTCGCCTACGGCTACGCCACCCACAAGGACCGCATCACCAAGCCGATGATCCGCGACAAGATCACGGACCCCTGGCAGGAAGTGTCGTGGGAGGTCGCGATCGATCGCGCCGCGTCCGAGTTCAAGCGGATCCAGGCCCAGTACGGCAAGGATTCCGTGGGCGGCATCACCTCGTCGCGCTGCACCAACGAGGAAGCCTACCTCGTCCAGAAGCTCGTGCGCGCTGCCTTCGGCAACAACAACGTCGATACCTGCGCCCGCGTCTGCCACTCGCCCACCGGCTACGGCCTGATGTCGACGCTCGGCACGTCGGCCGGCACGCAGGATTTCGCCTCGGTGGCGCATTCTGACGTGATCCTCGTCATCGGCGCGAACCCGACCGACGGTCACCCGGTTTTCGGCTCGCGGATGAAGAAGCGCCTGCGTGAGGGCGCCAAGCTCATCGTCGCCGATCCGCGCAGGATCGACCTGGTGAAGTCGCCCCATATCGAGGCCGATTACCATCTGCCGCTGAAGCCCGGCTCCAACGTCGCCTTCATCAACGCGATGGCGCATGTCATCGTCACGGAAGGGCTGATCGACGAGGCCTATGTGCGGGAGCGCTGCGACCTCAACGATTTCGAATCCTGGGCTCGTTTCATCGCCGAGGAGCGTCATTCGCCCGAGGCCCAGGCCGACAAGATCGGCGTGAACCCCGAGGACATCCGGGGCGCCGCCCGCCTCTACGCCACCGGCGGGGCCGCGGGCATCTATTACGGTCTCGGCGTCACCGAGCACAGCCAGGGCTCGACCATGGTCATGGGCATGGCCAACATCGCCATGGCCACCGGCAATATCGGCATGCTGGGCGCCGGCGTGAACCCGCTGCGCGGACAGAACAACGTCCAGGGCTCGTGCGACATGGGCTCGTTCCCGCACGAACTGCCGGGCTACCGCCACGTGTCGGACGACGCCACCCGCGAGACCTTCGAATCGCTCTGGGGCGTTTCCCTCGACAAGGATCCGGGCCTGCGCATCACCAACATGCTCGACGAGGCCGTCGATGGCGCCTTCAAGGGCATGTACATCCAGGGCGAGGACATCGCCCAGTCGGACCCCGACACGCACCACGTCACCGCCGGCCTGATGGCGATGGAGTGCATCGTCGTCCAGGACATCTTCCTGAACGAGACGGCGAAATACGCCCATGTCTTCCTGCCGGGCGCGTCGTTCCTGGAGAAGGACGGCACCTTCACCAATGCCGAGCGTCGCATCTCCCGCGTCCGCAAGGTGATGCCGCCGCTCTCGGGCGTCGGTGATTGGGAGGGTACGATGCTGCTCTCCAACGCCCTCGGCTATCCGATGAACTACTCGCATCCCAGCGAGATCATGGACGAGATCGCCTCGCTCACCCCGAGCTTCAAGGGCGTGAGCTTCGCCAAGATCGACGAACTCGGTTCGATCCAGTGGCCGTGCAACGACGCTGCCCCTAACGGTACGCCGATGATGCACGTGGACCGGTTCGTGCGCGGCCTCGGCAAGTTCATGATCACCGAGTACGTGGCGACCGAGGAGCGCACCGGACCGCGCTTCCCGCTCATCCTCACCACCGGCCGCATCCTGTCGCAGTACAATGTCGGCGCACAGACGCGCCGCACGGAGAACTCGCGCTGGCACGAGGAGGACGTGCTGGAGATCCACCCGTTCGATGCCGAGGTTCGCGGCATTCTCGACGGCGATCTCGTGGCTCTCGAGAGCCGCTCCGGCGACATCGCCCTGAAGGCGATCGTCTCCGAGCGGATGCAGCCGGGCGTGGTCTACACCACGTTCCACCATGCCAAGACCGGTGCCAATGTCATCACCACCGACTACTCGGACTGGGCCACCAACTGCCCCGAGTATAAGGTGACAGCGGTACAGGTGCGGCGGACGAACCGTCCGTCGGATTGGCAGGCGAAGTTCTTCGAGGAGGACTTCTCGCTCACGAGAATCGCGACGCAATTGAATGCTGCCGAGTGAACGGAACGATCTGAACGACACCGACACGCCGGTTCCGACGAGCCGGCGTGTGCCGACCCTGGTCGTGGCCTACGACGATCCCACGGCCCGCGAAGGGCATCGCGATCTCGCCGTCGAGATGCCCGTCAACCTCGTCTATGGCAGCGTGCCCTACGCGGTCATGATGACGACCCCGTCCGACCTCGAGGATTTCGCCTACGGGTTCAGCCTCACCGAGGGGATCGTCGAGTCTGCAGACGAGATCAGGTCGGTCCGGGTCGAGGACGGAGACGGGGGATTGCGCCTCGTCGTGGATCTCGCTCCGGGGCGGCTGCGCGAGCATCTTGCCCGGAAACGCGCCATCAGCGGGCGCACCGGATGCGGCGTCTGCGGCATCGACGATCTCGCGGCCCTGCCGAAGGCAGAGCCGCGTTCTCACGCGATGCAGGTAGTCGGGATCGAATCGATCCAGCGCGCCCTGCTCGGAATGGGCGATGCGCAGGTTCTCAACCACACGACCCGCGCCGTCCATGCCGCGGCCTGGGCGGATCGGAACGGCAATCTTCTCGCCGTCCGCGAGGATGTCGGGCGCCATAACGGCCTCGACAAGCTGATCGGTGCGCTGATGCGGGCCGGGACCGATCAAAACGATGGCTTCGTCGTCATCACCAGCCGTTGCTCGTTCGAGATGGTGGAGAAGACTGCGACCTTCGGCGCTGCCGTTCTGGTGGCGATCTCCGCCCCGACCTCCCTCGCCATCGACCGGGCGCGACTGCACGACATCACGCTCTGCGCCATCGCCCGGTCGGACACCCTCACGGTCTTTTCCGGCCGTGAACGTCTTCGTCTTGCCGCCGAACGCTAAGTCGCGCGCGGCCGATCCTTCACCCGTCGACAGAGCCAGTCCCATGAGCGCCCTGACCACCAACGACAAGCTCGTCCGCATGGCGAACCAGATCGCCGGCTTCTTCAGATCCTATCCGGATGACGAAGCCGTGGCGGGTATCCACAAGCACATCGTGGCATTCTGGACGCCGAAGATGCGCCGTGCCCTCGAAGCCTATGGCCCGACCGAGGGAAGCAACCTCGACCCGCTGGCGTTGAAGGCGATCACGACTTCGCCGAGCCAGAGCGACAGCCCCGTCCGGGCGGCCACGAACGACCCCCATTTACAGGGCGCCGGCGCGAGTGACGCTGGCTGATTGGCCGCGAGCGTGTTCAAGAAAAAGGCGCCGAGCCTTCGTCGCTCGACGCCTTTGTTTGTCTCGGTAACGATGACGACGTCGGCTACTCGGCCGGACGGTCGCCTTGCTGATCCTTGTCGGTCGATCCCGGTACGACCGTCGCGCCACCGATGACCCGAACGGCTTTCCTGTCCGCAGGCGGATCGCTCCACGCCTGAGCCTTGGGCGAGGGAGCCTGCGCGGCGTCTCGGCGGGGCTGATTCGCGGCGGGTGTCGAGGGTTCGACCTTCGGCTGCTCGATGGCGGCAACCGGAGGCGTGGTGGTCCGGGCATCGGACGTTGCGTCCGTCGCGACCGGGGAGGGGGCTTCCGGAGCGAGCCGGGGCGCTGCCGGTTTAGCCGGCGGGGCCAACTTGGTGATTTTGCGGGCTGGCGCCGGTTCTGCCGGGCGTCTCGCGTCGCCGGTGCGGGCATCGGGGTTCAGCCCCAACGGGTTGCGATCGGCGGGTTCCGCGCGGGCAGGCGCGTCTGGGCGCGCCGCCACGTCGAAACGCGGCTGCCGGCTCACACCATCTCCGTTCGGGATCCTGCCGGGGGGAACAGGCCTTGCCGCCTCGCGCATCGGTTGACGGGGCTGCTCGTCTGCCTCGGTCCAGCCATAGCCGGGCGCCGCCGGACGGGCGACGGGAATCGGTGCAGGCGGCAACGGTGCACCGAGACGCTGGCGGTCGAGGACCGCGCCGTCCCGTGCATCTACGAAGAGCCGCACCCTGTCGCCATAGGGGCCCGTCGCTTCGACGATATAGGCACGGCCGTCGAATCGCGGCCGCGTCACCTCGGTGAAGCCGCGGTCGTTCAGGCGCCATACGACGGCGCGAGGGGGAAGGATAAGGTCGGGCTCGTAACCGTATTGCGCTTGAGCGGTGACAGTCCCGAGGGCCGACAGGGAGATGAACCCCGCCAGCATGGTCAGGCCGATCTGAGACCGGCTGAACTTATGGGAGCGCACAGGCGCCCTGCGGCTCGATTCCATGGTGCCTCGTCTTGCTTGGTCGTTCGTTCCGTAGCCTACTGTTGACGCAGGTCTATGGAGGTCTCCGTGCGGTCCATCACCCCGCATGCCGCTTGTGCTTGGCGAGCCCTGTAGAGCGCCCGATTGGGGCGGGAATGCGGGTGAAGCGCGGCAAGTCGCGGGCGATCGGTATCCGTCGGTTTCCCGGCCCTGTCACCGATCCCGCTGTCAGCATCGGCCCGTGTTGTTGGCCTCAAAACGTATGCATGGTCGCAGCACACATCAAACCTGTCCATCACGCGCGTGAGCCTCTTGCTGGAGCGTTTAAAATCTGTCACCTTCCGTAATTAGGACAGTACGGCTGTCCCATTTTTGGCAGGGTGTTCCGGCGGCGATTCGTCTCCGAGGACAATTGCCGTCGAGGAACGCGGAAGGTCTCGAGCGGGTGTCGAATCTCACGAAAAAACGAGATTCCAAGCCGGTCGCCATTGAGGCGATCCGGGCCCGCACGGCTTGAACTCAAGCCGGCGTTGAGCCCGCGGAGTGCGGGCGCTTCCTTACCGAAGGTCCTGCACGAATCCGACCGCGTCGAGGTAGGGGCCTGAGTGCCGGATGGCATTCGGGCATGAAACATGCTCGCATGCGGGCACGGACGAATGAGGCTGAGGGGTTATGAGCATGGCCGCATCTGAGGTTGCCGGGATCGTCCAGAACCCGATCCCCGCCACGCGGGACGGCGTCGCGCCGCTCGTCGTTCGCGATTCCGCCCTGCCGCATAAGCAGGGTCTTTACGATCCGGCCCGTGAGGGCGATGCCTGCGGTGTCGGCTTCGTCGCGGACATGCATGACCGGCGGACCCATGCCATCGTGGCTCAGGGCCTGCTCATCCTCGAGAATATCGACCATCGCGGCGCCGTCGGCGCCGATCCGAAGATGGGCGACGGCTGCGGCATCCTCACCCACATCCCGCATTTCCTCCTGAAGGAAGAGTGCGAGGGCCTCGGCATCGCTTTGCCCGAGCCTGGCCATTACGGTGTCGGCCAGTTCTTCATGCCGAAGGACGAGGAAGGCCGCCGCATCGTCGAGGAGATCGTCGAGAAGTCCCTCCAGGACGAAGGGCTCCCCTTCCTCGGCTGGCGCGACGTGCCGGTGGATTCGAGCGACCTCGGCGTGCGCGTCAAGGAGACGGAGCCGCACCACAAGCAGGTCTTCATCGGCCGCCCGGCCGCGATCACGGACGAAGACGCGTTCGAGCGCCGTCTGTTCATCGCGCGCAAGGTCATCTCGAACAAGGTCTACGGCCTCAACGATCCGCGCGTGAAGGCCTATTACCCGGTCTCCGTCTCGACCCGGACCATCGTCTACAAGGGCATGGTTCTGGTCACGCAGCTCGGCCATTACTTCAAGGACCTGCAGGACGAGCGCTATGTCTCGGGCCTCGCCCTCGTGCACCAGCGTTTCGCCACCAACACCTTCCCGACCTGGCAGCTGTCGCACCCCTACCGGATGGTCGCCCATAACGGCGAGATCAACACCCTGCGCGGCAACGTGAACTGGATGGCGGCGCGTCAGGCCAGCGTCGATTCGGATCTGTTCGGCAACGACATCTCGAAGCTCTGGCCGATCTCCTACGAGGGCCAGTCCGACACCGCCTGTTTCGACAACGCCCTCGAATTCCTCGTGCAGGGCGGCTACTCGCTCGCCCATGCCATGATGATGCTGATCCCGGAGGCCTGGGCCGGCAATCCCCTCATGAGCGAGGAGCGCAAGGCGTTCTACGAGTATCACGCCGCCCTGATGGAGCCGTGGGACGGCCCCGCAGCCGTCTGTTTCACCGATGGCCGCCAGATCGGCGCGACCCTCGACCGCAACGGCTTGCGCCCCGCCCGTTACATCGTCACGGAAGACGGCCTCGTCGTGTTGGCCTCCGAGATGGGCGTTCTGCCGATCCCGGACGAGAGCATCGTCGAATCCTGGCGCCTGCAGCCCGGCCGCATGCTGCTCATCGACCTGAAGAAGGGTCGCATCATCTCCGACGAGGAGATCAAGAGTGAGCTCGCCGCGGCCAATCCCTACGCACAATGGGTGAAGAACACCCAGATCGTGCTGGAAGACCTGAAGCCCGTCATCCCGCGCGCCTCGCGCTCCGACGTGTCGCTGCTCGATCGGCAGCAGGCGTTCGGCTACAGCCAGGAAGACCTCAAGCTGCTGATGGCCCCCATGGCCGTCACCGGCCAGGAGGCGGTCGGCTCCATGGGAACCGACACGCCGCTCTCGGCCCTCTCCGATAAGCCCAAGCCGCTCTACACCTATTTCAAGCAGAACTTCGCGCAGGTCACCAATCCGGCGATCGACCCGATCCGCGAGGAGGCCGTGATGAGCCTCGTCTCGTTCATCGGGCCGCGCCCGAACCTGCTCGACATGGAGGGGGCTTCCCGCAAGAAGCGCCTCGAGGTCCGTCAGCCGATCCTGACCAACGGGGACCTCGAGAAGATCCGCTCGATCTCCCATTTCGAGGACCGTTTCGACACCAAGACCCTCGACATGACCTTCCCGGCCGAGTCCGGCGCCGTCGCCATGGAAGGCGCGGTCGACCGGCTGTGCGACCGGGCCGAGGCGGCGGTGCGCGGCGGCTACAACATCATCATCCTGACCGACCGCGGCGTCGGGCCTGACCGTATCGCGATCCCGGCCCTGCTGGCCACGGCGGCGGTGCACAACTACCTGATCCGCAAGGGACTTCGGACCTCCGTCGGTCTCGTGGTCGAGTCCGGCGAGCCGCGTGAGGTGCATCACTTCGCTTGTCTCGCGGGCTACGGCGCCGAGGCGATCAACCCCTATCTCGCCTTCGAGACGGTGATCGCGATGAAGGACGAGTTCCCGCCGGATCTCACCGACGACGAGATCATCTATCGCTACATCAAGTCGATCGATAAGGGCCTGCTCAAGGTCATGTCCAAGATGGGCATCTCGACCTACCAGTCTTATTGCGGCGCGCAGATCTTCGACGCGATCGGCCTGAACTCGTCCTTCGTGGCCCGTGACTTCTTCGGCACGAAGACCACGATCGAAGGCATCGGCATGGCCGAGGTCGCCGAGGAGACTGCCCGTCGTCACGCCGACGCGTTCGGCGACGCTCCGGTGTTCCGTCACGCCCTCGATGTCGGCGGCGAATATGCCTACCGCCTGCGCGGTGAGAGCCATACGTGGACACCGGATTCGGTTGCCACCCTTCAGCATGCGGTGCGTCTCGGCCTGCCCGAGCGCTACCGTGAATATGCCCGGCTCGTGAACGAGCAGGAGAACCACCTCAAGACCATCCGCGGCCTGTTCCGCATCAAGCAGGCGGCCGAGCTCGGCCGGGCGCCCGTCGACATCTCCGAGGTCGAGCCGGCCGTGGACATCGTCAAGCGCTTCGCCACGGGCGCGATGTCCTACGGTTCCATCTCCAAGGAAGCCCACGAGACCCTCGCCATCGCGGTGAACTCGTTCGGCGGCCGTTCGAATTCCGGTGAGGGCGGCGAGGAGGTGGAGCGGTTCAAGCCGATGGCCGACGGTCGTTCGCGTCGCTCGGCGATCAAGCAGGTCGCATCCGGTCGCTTCGGCGTGACGACGGAATATCTCGTCAATGCCGACATGATGCAGATCAAGGTCTCGCAGGGCGCCAAGCCCGGTGAGGGCGGCCAGCTGCCCGGCCACAAGGTCGACGCCAAGATCGCCAAGGTCCGCTACGCCACCCCCGGCGTCGGACTGATCTCGCCGCCGCCGCATCACGACATCTACTCGATCGAGGATCTCGCCCAGCTGATCTTCGACCTGAAGAACGTCAATCCGGCCGCCGATGTGTCGGTGAAGCTCGTCTCCGAGGTCGGTGTCGGCACGGTCGCCACCGGCGTCGCCAAGGCGCGCGCCGACCACATCACCATCTCGGGCTTCGACGGCGGCACCGGCGCGGCGCCGCTGACCTCCATCAAGCACGCGGGCGGGCCATGGGAGACGGGTCTCGCCGAGACCCAGCAGACCCTGGTGCTCAGCCATCTGCGCGGTCGTGTCGTGCTTCAGGCCGATGGCGGCATCCGCACGGGCCGGGACGTGCTCGTCGCGGCTCTGCTCGGCGCCGACCAGTTCGGCTTCTCCACCGCGCCGCTCATCGCGGCCGGCTGCATCATGATGCGCAAGTGCCACCTGAACACCTGTCCGGTGGGCGTGGCGACGCAGGACCCCGTCCTGCGCAAGCGCTTCAAGGGCACGCCGGAGCACGTGGTGAACTACTTCTTCTTCGTGGCGGAGGAGTTGCGCGAGCTGATGGCGGAGATGGGCTACACCAAGCTCGAAGACCTCATCGGTCGCGCCGACTTCCTCGACACACTGGAGGTCATCAACCACTGGAAGGCGCGGGGCCTCGATTTCTCGAAGCTCTTCCACCGTCCCGATGTCGGCCCCGACGTGGCGATCCGCCATACGGAGAAGCAGAAGCACCCGATCGACACGGTACTCGACCGCCGCCTGATCGAGGGCGCCAAGGCGGCCATCGAGACCGCCGAGCCGGTGGTACTCAACGAGGTGATCCGGAACTCGGACCGCACGGCTGGGGCGATGCTCTCGGGCGTCGTCGCCAAGCGCTACGGCCATGAGGGATTGCCCGACGACACCATCACGGTGAACCTGTCCGGCACCGCCGGCCAGAGCTTCGGAGCTTGGCTGGCCGCCGGTATCACCGTGGTTCTGACGGGTCATGCCAACGATTACGTCGGCAAGGGGCTCTCGGGTGGTAAGCTGATCATCCGGCCGAGCGACGCGTTGCGGTCACCCGCCGGGCGGACGATCATGGCCGGCAACACGGTGCTCTACGGGGCCATCGCGGGCGAATGCTACATTCGCGGTTCGGCCGGCGAACGCTTCGCCGTACGGAATTCCGGCGCCATCACGGTGGTCGAAGGCATGGGCGACCATGGCTGCGAGTACATGACCGGCGGCGTCGTGGTGTCCATCGGCGAAACCGGGCGTAACTTCGCGGCCGGCATGTCGGGCGGCATCGCCTACGTGCTGGATGCGGACGGCTCCTTCGCCGCGCGCTGCAATCTCTCGATGGTCGATCTGGAGCCCATCGAGGAGGAGGACGACGTCATGCGTCGCTTCCACCAGGATGGCGACCTCGAGACCAAGGGCCGCGTCGATATCCTGGCCGACATGTCCGGGCACGACGAGGAGCGGCTGAGCCAGCTCATCACCAATCACCTGAAGTACACGGGGTCCCCGCGTGCCAAGGCGATCCTCGATGATTGGGCGGGTTACCGCACTAAATTCGTGAAGGTGATGCCGGTGGAATACCGCCGCGCCCTGCGCGAAATGGAGATGGCGCGGATGCCGGTGGCGGCTGAGTGAGGCCGGTATGCGGATCTACGGTGATCTCGTCTCGGGCAATTGTCTCAAGGTCAAGATCGTCGCCGATTACCTCCGCGTTTCCTATCGCTGGGTGCCGATCGACATTCTGAAGGGCGAAAGCCGAACACTCGACTACCTGTCCCGCTTTCCGGCGGGGCAGGTGCCGGGGGTCGAATTCGAGGACGGCCGGTGTCTGGCCCAATCGAACGCGATCATCCGCTATCTTTCCCGCGGGAGCGCGTTGATCCCGTGTGACGCGTTCCTCGCGGCGAAAATGGACGAGTGGCTGTTCTGGGAACAGTACAGCCACGAGCCCGCCATCGCGGTCTGCCGGTTCGACATGCGCTACCTCGGCAAGCCGAAGGAGGCGCGCGATCCGGCCCGTGTGGCCCGCGGCGAGGCGGCTTTGGACGTGATGGAGCGCCATCTCGGCGGTGTCGAGTGGCTGGTTGGAGAAGAGCTCAGCGTCGCGGACGTGTCGCTCTTCGCCTATACGCAATGGGCCGATGAGGGCGGATTCGACCTCGCGGCGAGACCGTCGATAAGGGCGTGGCTCACCCGTTGCACGAATGTTTTCGAGCGCGCCGACCACAGGCTGAAGACGGGTTAGTCGGCGGCACCGGGCGGCACAACAGGGATGACGAGCTGAGGCGGACCGGGCCGGTCAACCGCCGCTCGACGGATCAGACAGACTCGCGAAAGACGATCACGATGGGCAAGATCACGGGTTTCCTCGAGTTCGACCGGCAGGAGCAGAAGTACCAGCTCGCAGCGGACCGCGTGCGGCACTTCCGCGAGTTCACGCTGCCCCTCGACGAGCACGACCTGAAGAAGCAGGCCGCGCGCTGCATGGATTGCGGAATCCCGTTCTGCCATGGGCCGACTGGCTGCCCCGTGCACAACCAGATCCCGGACTGGAACGAGCTCGTCTTCCAGTCGGATTGGGAGGAGGCCGCGCGCAACCTCCATTCGACCAACAATTTCCCCGAATTCACCGGCCGCGTCTGCCCGGCGCCGTGCGAGGAGGCCTGCACCCTCAACCTTGAGAACCAGCCCGTCGCGATCAAGACGATCGAGCAGGCCATCGCCGACCGCGCCTGGAACAACGGTTGGGTGAAGCCGGAAATTCCTGCGTCCCGCACCGGCAAGAAGGTCGCCGTCATCGGCTCGGGGCCGGCGGGCATGGCCGCTGCGCAGCAGCTCGCGCGCGTCGGCCACGACGTCCATGTCTTCGAGCGTGAGCCGAAGGCCGGTGGTCTGCTGCGCTACGGCATCCCCGACTTCAAGATGGAGAAGCGCCATATCGACCGGCGCGTGAAGCAGATGGAAGCGGAGGGCGTGACCTTCCATTACGGCGTCAATGTCGGCGTGACGAAGCCGCTCGACGAACTCACCGCCGAGTTCGACGCGGTGCTCTTCGCCGGCGGCGCCGAAGATCCGCGCAACCCGCAGCTCCCCGGCCAGGAACTCGCCGGCGTGCATTACGCGATGCCGTTCCTCGTCCAATCGAACCGGCGTGTCGGCGCCGAGCCGATGCCGGGCAACGGCGAATTGCCGATCCTCGCCACCGCCAAGAACGTCGTCGTGATCGGTGGCGGCGATACGGCGTCGGATTGCGTCGGCACGTCCTTCCGCCAGGGCGCCCTCTCGGTGACGCAGCTCGACATCCGACCGCGCCCGCCCGAGCGCGAGGACAAGCTCTCGGTCTGGCCCTACTGGCCGACCAAGATGCGGACCTCTTCGAGCCAGGCCGAAGGCGCCGAGCGCGAGTTCCAGGCCGCCACCCTGCGCCTGGAAGGCAACAAGAAGGGTAAGCTCACCGGCGTGGTCTGCACCCGCGTGGATGAGAAGCGCCAGCCCATCCCCGGCGGTGAGTTCACCCTGCCGGCCGATCTGGTGTTCCTCGCCATCGGTTTCGCCGGTTCGGTTCGCAAGGGCCTACTCGAGGAATCCGGCGTCGTCATGGACAAGCGCGGCAACGTCACCGCCAACGAACTCGATTATCGGACGTCCAACGAGAAGATCTATGCCGCCGGTGACATGCGCCGTGGCCAGTCCCTGGTCGTATGGGCGATTCGCGAAGGTCGCCAGGCGGCTCGCTCGATCGACGAAGCCCTGATGGGATCGAGCGTCCTGCCGCGCTGAAACCAAGGTCCGGGGCCGGCTCCATGCCGAGCCCCGGCACCGGATCTCTTCGCGCTACCCGGCGCAGACGTGCCGGGATCAGCCCGGCGGCCATTTGAAATCGTCGGCCCGGCCCGGCTGTGGCATCGGCGCCGAGCCACGCTGAAGCACCCGCTCCACGTTCCCCGATGCGTCGCCGTCGCGCGGCCGCCCGCTCATTAAAGTCCCGCCCGGCGTCACCTCTGCGCGGCCGAGGGGAATGACCGGGCCAGCCGCCGGTTTCACCGGCAGGGCCGGGATACCCGGGGGCTCCGGCAGGCTCGGCAGCATCGAGGTGATCTGGCGATCGATCGCCGCGGTGTCATCGAGCTTCGGGGCCTCACCGTCCAGGAGGGGACCTGGAACCGTCGCTACGGGCGCCACCGTCGGCGCCTCCGTGGGGTTCGTGCCCATGAGACGCTTGAGTTCGACATCGGCGAAATGCGCGACCTTGCGGGAGCCCGCCTTGGTGAAATGCACGCCGTCCGACGTCCGCAGCTTGGCCTCCTGCCCCTCCAGGTCGGGCCCCGTCATGGTGAAGCGATTGCGATCGTCGACGAAGCCCGGCCAGATGTCGACATAAGTCCCGCCCGCCTTCGCCACGCGGTCGCGGATGAGGTCGTTGATGGTGGCGATGTCCTTCGTCAGCGGCTCGCTGCGCATCGGCGGCGCGCCGACCCAGATGAAGGGGATCTTTTGGGCGGCGAAGACCTTGGCCAGGGCATCGACGCGGTCGCGGTAGATCTCGCGCCAGCGTTCCGTTCCCGGTTCCACGGTCTCGGTCCCCTCCCGGATCGGCTGGCGGTCGTTGGCGCCGAGCATCACCACCGCGTAGGCGACTTTCGGGCTGGTTTTCAGAAAATCCTCCGCCGCCTTAGGCCAGTCGACCACGTCTTTCCGGACGAGACCGCTATCGGCCTTCGAACGGTCGAGGATCGCCACGTCGGCATTGTCTTCGAACACGTCATCGAGGCCACGGCCGAGAGAGTTCGCCAGCGAATCGCCGAAGACCGCGATGCGGATCGACGGCTCCGCCTTCGGCTGGACCGGTTTCGGCTGGGCGACCACGGGGGCCGGACGCGGCCGCCTCGTATAGGAGCGCTGGCTCTCCCCGATCGTCGGTGGCCGCGGCCGGGTGGGTCGGGCCGAAGGCACCGGGGCCGGGGTCGGTTGTACCTGCTGCGGACGATCTTCCCAGGGCCAGTAGAACTGACGCGGCGCCTCCTGCGGGGGAGGGGCGTAGCGCCGGTTGGCTTGGCGGCCACCGTAATCCCCCTCCTCGCGCGGCCGGCGGCGCGGCGCGTAGTAAGAATCGCCGCGAGGGGTATCGTAGGAATCGCCCCATTGCGCCGCGGCGAACGGGCCAGAGGCGAAGAGCAGGGGCGTCGCGAATATGGTGAGGAGGCAAACACGGAGAAGAGCGTCATTCACCTGTCCCGCAACGGCCACCCCGTACGCTACGTTCATGAAGGTCCTTGGTGCCACGCTGCGACCTGCCTGCTGATCGTCGAAGGACGAGACCGTGCCATCCTATCGGACGATCGGCCCCGCGTCTAAATCCGACTCACGAGGCGGAGCATTAGGGGCGCGCCGTGACGTGCTCCAGAAGGCTGGGCGTAGCGTAGCCGTCGGCCACGAGACCTTTCATGATCTGATATTGGCGGACCGCCTCCCGCAGCTTCGGTCCGGCGCGGCCATCTGCATCGCCGGCATAGAGGTTTCGGGCGGCCAGGGCTTTCTGCAGTGCCTGCAGGCCCGCTTTGTCGAGGCGTGGCGCGCCGGTCGGCCAAGGTGCCGCCAGTGGCGGCCCGCCGGCAAGACGGTCGGCGAGATGGCCGACGGCGAGCGCATAGGAATCCGAGGTGTTGTAGCCCCGGATCACCTCGAAATTGTCGGTGATCAGGAAGACCGGGCCGCCCGAGCCGCCGGGCAGGAACAGGCTGGCCGCACCCGATCCCGGCAGCGCCTCGCCATCGATCCTGCGGACGCCCCGTCTGGCGAAGTCCGACAGGTCCGCCCGATACGTCGTCAGGTCGAATTCGCCGGGAAGCGTCACGGCATAGCCCCAGGACAGGTCGCGGTTCCAGCCGAGAGACTGGAGATAGCCGGCGATGGAGGCCAGGGCATCCGGCTCCGAACGCCAGATGTCGCGGTGACCGTCCCCATCGAAATCCACCGCGTGTTTGAGGAAGGTCGATGGGAGGAACTGGGTCTGGCCCATGGCGCCGGCCCAGGATCCCTTCATCGCCTCGGGGGCGATGTCGCCGCGCTGCAGAATCATTAATGCGTCGAGGAGCTCGTTCCGAAACAGCGTGCCGCGAAAGCGCGCCTGCGCCAGGGTCGCCAGGGCGCGGATGGTCGGGACGGTCCCGCCGCTCGCTCCGAAATCCGACTCGACTCCCCAGAAGGCGAGGACGATCCAGCGCGGGACGCCCGTCCGGGCTTCGATCGCCGCCAGCGTGGTGGACAGACGGGCCGCTTGTGAGCGGCCCCGTGCGATCCGCCCGGTCGAGACCGCGCCGACGAGGTAGTCCCAGACGGGGCGTCCGAACTCCCCTTGAGCGGTGGTTTTGGCGAGGATGCCGGGATCGGGCGAAGACACGCCGCGAAACGCCGCGTCGAAGGTCGCAGCACTGACCCCGCGCGCCTCGGCATCGGGCCGCAGGGCATCGACGAAGCTGCGAAACGAGGCGTTTGCCGCCGCCTCCGGTTTGGCAGGCGGTGCCGGCCGAGTAGAATCCTGGGCCCTACTCTCCGCTGCAAGAAATGCGCAGAGGGCGATGGCGGTGCGGAGGGCCGTCTTCATAGGCGGTTGCGCCGGGCCAGGGTCTCTTCCCAGGCGAGGGCCTGGGCCACGATCCCGTCGAGGTCGTCGTAACGTGGCTGCCAGCCCAATTCAGCGCGGATCCGGTCGGCCTTCGCCACGATCTGCGCCGGGTCGCCGGGCCTGCGCGGCGACAGCCTCACTTCGAAATCACGGCCCGAAATGCGCTTGACCACCTCGATCACCTCGAGGACCGAGTAACCGCGCCCGTAGCCGCAATTGAGCGTTTTGCTCGCGCCACCCGAACGTAGATGATCGATGGCGACGCAATGGGCGTCGGCGAGATCGGAAACCTGGATGTAATCGCGGAGGCACGAGCCGTCGCGGGTGGGGTAATCCGTACCGAACACGCTCAGATGACTGCGCCGGCCCAGCGCCGCCTGAGTGGCGACCTTGATGAGATGGGTGGCTTCGCTTGAAGATTGGCCGCTGCGTCCGCGAGGATCGGCACCCGCGACATTGAAGTAACGCAGGATGACGTAGCTGAAGCCGTGGGCCTTGGCCGCGTCGTCGATCATCCACTCGCTCATGAGTTTCGAGCGGCCGTAGGGGTTGATCGGCGCGGCCACGAGGTCCTCCGGCACCGGGACGATTTCGGGCTCGCCGTAGATTGCGGCGGTGGAGGAGAAGATGACGTGCTTCACCCCGCCATGCACCGCAGCCTCGATGAGCGCCCGGGTCTTGACCGTGTTGGCCAGATAGTAGCCGAGCGGGTCGGCCACCGAATCCGGCACGACGATCTTAGCGGCGAAATGCGCCAGCACATCGATTCCGTGTTCGGCGATGACCCGTTTCACCAGGGCCTGATCGGCCACGTCGCCCACCACCAGCGTCACGTCCGGGGGAAGCACCCAGTCGAAGCCGGTGGACAAGTCATCGATGACGACGATGTCCTTGTGGCCGGCATCCAGCAACGCCAGCACCATGTGGCTGCCGATATATCCCGCGCCGCCCGTCACCAGAATCGCCATGGCCCCACTTCCATTCCCGCGCACGTCGCGGAAGATATACCTCAAACCCTTCGTGTGATCATGCGGCGCTTTAGGCTGAGTCGGGCGTGGAAATGGTTTTGTTCTTGCTCGCTCCATCACGACAACGTGCTATCGTCCCCCGCCTCCGGGTTGTTCCCACCGCATTTTAAGAGACCGGGTCCCGCTTGATGAAACCGATTCGTAAAGCCGTCCTGCCTGTCGCAGGGTTGGGTACCCGCTTCCTGCCCGCCACCAAGGCCGTCCCGAAGGAAATGCTCACCGTGGTCGACCGGCCGGTCGTCCAGCATGTGGTCGACGAGGCTCGCGAGGCCGGGATCGAGCATTTCATTTTCGTGACCGGCCGCGGCAAGGCCGTGATCGAAGATCATTTCGACATTGCCTTCGAACTCGACCGCATGCTGCAGGAGCGCGGCAAGGAGGCGATCTACGAGGAGTTGAAGCGGGATCTTCCGGCTGCCGGGCAAACGAGCTTCACCCGCCAGCAGGCTCCTCTCGGCCTCGGCCATGCGGTCTGGTGTGCCCGCGAGATCGTCGGCGACGAGCCCTTCGCCGTGCTGCTCCCCGACATGCTGAGCAAGGGCTGCATGCAGCAAATGCTTTCCGCCTATGAGCGCCATGGCGGCAACGTCATCGCCGTGGAGGAGGTCAAGCCGGAGGAGACGCATCAATACGGTATCGTCGGCGTCGGTGAGACCTATGGGCAGACCTTCGAGATCAACGGCATGGTCGAGAAGCCCAAACAGGGCACCGCGCCATCGAACTTCATCATCTCCGGGCGCTACATCCTGCAGCCGGAGATCTTCTCGATCCTGGAGAAGGGCGAGAAGGGGGCCGGCGGTGAGATCCAGCTGACCGACGCGATGATCAGGCTGGCCGAGAAGCAATCCTTCTTCGGCATGCATTACGAAGGCCGGACCTACGATACCGGTTCCAAGCTCGGCTTCCTCACGGCGAACATCGCCTACGCACTGCAGCGCAAGGAACTCGCCGAGCCGCTCAAGGCCGAGATCGCCCGGCTGCTCAAGGAACATTGAGGGAAGGCTCGGGAGGAGTACGCGCAAACCGGGAGTGTCGAGCCAAGACCTGCAAGCTGCGCCGTACGGTGCGTGCGACGCGGGCATGGCATGCACCGCGTGCAGCCTTTCGACGGCGAAACACTCTTGCGCTTTGTGCGGCGCACTGTACTTTGTGCATTGCGAGATCGCGATGGCGTCGCGGTCCCGTAGCCCTTCTTGGGCGTTTCCTCCCTAGACTTCGGGCCGCTCTTCGGAGCGGCCTTTTTTCTTGGGAAATCGGTTTGTGATTTGGCGGTTTGTGATTTGGGACGTCTGCTCGCGCGATACGCGCGGCAGAACCCATCCCGTCTATTCGGCGGCGATCCTGCGGAGTGTCAGGCTGTCCATTTCCTCGGCTACCGCCTTCACCACCTCGCGTAGCGTCCAGACCAGATCCGCGAACCCCTGCGTCACCGCGAGGTTGCTCTCGTTCATGTAGAGCCCGCGGTTGATCTCGATCTGAAGCGCGTGGCGGCCGATATTCGGCTCTCCGTAATGTTCGGTGATGAACCCGCCCGCATAGGGCTTGTTGCGCAGGGTGCGGAAACCGCGCGCGCGCAGATGATGCTCGAACGCGGCGATCAGGATCGGCGTGCAGCTCGTCCCGAACCTGTCGCCCAGCACGAAATCGGCCTTCGCATCCTCGTCGCGGGGGAGGCTCGAGGACGGCATCGAATGGCAATCGATCAGGATGGCGTGGCCGAAGGCACGTGCGGTGCGCTGGATGAGGCCGCGCAGGGTACGGTGATACGGCTTGTAGAGCTCCTCGATCCGCGCGACCGCTTCCTCCACGGGGAGCCGCGTGCGGTAGATCTCCTGTCCGTCGGCCACCACCCTCGGCACCGTACCGAGGCCGCCGGCGACACGCATGGACCGCGTGTTGGCGAAGGGCGGAAGGCGGCCGTCGAACATGCGCGGGTCGAGCTCGTAGGGCTCGCGATTTACGTCGAGATAGGCCCGTGGGAAGTTCGCGCGCATGAGCGGCGCGCCGAGATCGACCACGGGCGCGAACAGGCGGTCGACATAGGCGTCTTCCGAGCGGCGGAGCGCCAACGGGTCGAGGCGTGAGCCCGCGAGGAAGGCTTTCGGATAGACCGCCCCGGAATGAGGCGTGTTGAACACGAACGGAAGCGTGTGCTCGCCCGGCTCGTCGATGGCGAAGGGCGGTACGAAATCTCCCGGATTCGCTGCATTCCAGCGAGGGCTAGGCTCGGTCATCGCGGCGTGTGCGCCCAGGTGCTGGAAGGGAAACGCATCGCCACACTTTGCGGCGTGTGACGGTGCGTGTCCACTGCGACACCCCCCGTCGCGAAGTGACCGGTGTGCCGTCCTGCACCCGGTCCGGGTGCCAATCTCAACACCTTGTTTACCAAGTCTGCGCTTTATGAAAAGAACACAGCGACTCAAGGGTGCGGGACACCGACCGATGAAGATCCTCTTGGCCGAAGACGACAACGACATGCGCCGGTTCCTGGCCAAGGCGTTGCAGAATGCCGGCTATGACGTGCTGTCGTTCGATAACGGCCTCTCGGCCTATAACCGCCTGCGCGAGGAGCCCTTCGAACTGCTCCTGACCGATATCGTGATGCCGGAAATGGACGGGATCGAGCTGGCGCGCCGCGCCACCGAACTCGATCCGGACATCAAGGTGATGTTCATCACGGGCTTCGCGGCCGTCGCCCTGAACCCGGATTCGAAGGCTCCGAAGGACGCGAAGGTGCTGTCGAAGCCCTTCCACCTGCGTGACCTCGTCAACGAGGTCGAGAAGCTGCTGGCGGCCTGAAACCGATTCGCGCGTCGGCGCAATGACGCCTTCGCGGTAGGAAGACGTCCGCCATTCCCCTATATGCTCAGGGGAGCGAAGCGGGACGTCTGCAAACCATGCCTCCGGTGACCATCTACACGACAGCCTGGTGCCCTTACTGCACCGCCGCCAAGACCTTGCTGCGCGAGAAGGGCGTGACCTTCACGGAGGTCGACGTCGAGAAGACTGTCGGCTCCCGTGCGGCCATGACCCAGCGTGCGGGTGGCCGAACCAGCGTGCCGCAGATCTTCATCGGCGAGACGCATGTGGGTGGCTGCGACGACCTCTACGCCCTCGACCGGTCGGGCAAGCTCGATCCGCTTCTGTCGACCGAGGCGCCGCAATCATGAGCGACGGTTCGCCGACGGAACAGGACAAGACCGAGCCCCGCTTCGTCGCGGCCTGTGTCCAGATGCGGTCCGGACGCGATCCGCTTGCCAATCGGGATGCCGCCGTCGCCCTGGTACGAGAGGCTGCGTCCCAGGGGGCAGACTACGTACAGACACCGGAAATGACCTCGCTGGTGGATCGGGATAAAGCCAGCCTGTTTGCCAATGTGCGCGAGCAGGACGAGGACGTGACCCTCGCCGCCCTGCGCGATGTGGCCCGCGAGCGCGGCATCGTCGTCCATATCGGCTCGCTGGCCGTGCGGAACGGCGACAAGATCGCGAACCGCGCCTTCCTCATCGATGCGGAAGGCGCGATCACCGCCTCCTACGACAAGCTCCACCTCTATGACGTGGACCTTCCCAACGGTGAGCGCTGGCGCGAATCCAATACCTATACCGGCGGTGCCTGCGCGGTCGTCGCCGAAACGCCCTGGGCGCCCCTCGGGATCGCGATCTGCTACGATCTGCGTTTCCCGGCCCTGTACCGGGCTCTGGCGGAAGCCGGGGCGACGATCCTCAGCGCGCCCGCCTGTTTCACCAAGCAGACGGGCGAGGCGCATTGGCATGTCCTCCACCGCGCCCGCGCCATCGAGACCGGATCGTTCATGATCTCGGCCGCTCAAGGCGGTCGCCACGAGGACGGCCGCGAGACCTACGGCCACTCGATCATCGTCGATCCCTGGGGCAAGGTGCTGGCGGATGCCGGCGGTGCCGAGCCCGGCGTGATCCTGGCCGAGATCGACCTCGCCCGCGTCACCGAGGCGAGGGGGCGGATCCCCGCCCTCAAACACGCACGCCCCTTCACGGTCGAGCGCGTCGGGCGGGCTGGGTGACCATGCGTCCGGCCCAATCCCGCCCATGATCCGCTACACGCTCGTCTGCGAGAACGGACACGATTTCGAGGGCTGGTTTCGCTCGAGCGATTCCTACGACGCACAGGCGGCGGACGGTCTCGTGGAATGTCTCGCTTGCGGCTCGACCCGGGTCGCCAAGGCCATGATGGCGCCGGCGCTGGCGAAGACCGTCGCATTGGCGCCGGATCGGAGCCGCTCGACTGCCGAACCTGCTACGAGCGCGCCCGTTGCCGTGCCTTCTGCGGACGTGCCGGTGATGGCTGAGCCGGAGCGGCAGTTGCGCGCCCTGATGCGTGCCATGCGCGAGCACGTGATCCGGACGGCCGACAATGTCGGTCCGCAATTCCCCGAAGAAGCGCGGCGCATGCATTACGGCGAGGCCGAGTCTCGCCCGATCTACGGCGTCGCCAGCCCTTCCGAGGCCCGTGCCCTCGTGGAGGAGGGGATCGACGTCGCCCCGCTCCCTGCCTTGCCCGGCGACCTCAACTGAAGATTCGCCGCCGCCCGTTCAGCGTTTGAGGGCGGCCGTTCCGGCGATGGAGGCCAGGATGAAGGCGATGGCCGCATTCCAGCCGGCCAGCGAGATGCCGAGGAAGCGCCAGGCAGCAGTGGAGCAATCGGCGACTCGTGTCGCCTTTAGGGTATCGAGGAAATCCCCGACATCGCTGGGATTGGCACCGCTGCCGCCGCCGCAATCGGACGGCCCGGCCCAGAGCGCCCATTCGGCACCGGCGTGATAGACGCTGAGGCCCGCACCATAGAGCAGGCCGAGGGCGGCGATCCCGAGGATCAGCCGCGTCACGCGCTCCGGGGTGAACAGGGCCAGCAGGGCCAGCGGAATGGCCGCGTAATAAGGCAGGCGCTCCGTCAGGCAGAGCTTGCACGGCACGTAGCCGAGAACCCACTGAAAATAGAACGCGCCGGCAATCGCCAGGACGGACCCGATCAGGACCGCCAGCGCGGCCCGGCGAAGACGGAGAAGGGTGGAGTAATCGATCACAGCAGCACCTTGAACAGGACGAAGCCGAGGATGATGACGGCCACCGTGATGGCCGCGACGACGTTCAGATGCCGGTCGAGGACGGCGCGAATGGATACGCCGTAGCGCTTCAGAAGCCCAGCGAGGAGAAAGAAGCGCGCGCCTCGTGTGATGAGCGAGAGCAGGACGAACCAGAACAGGTCGTAATGGGCGAAGCCCGACGTGATCGTCACCAGCTTGAACGGGATCGGTGTCAGGCCCTTCAGCAGGATCACCCAGTGACCGTACTGAGCGTAGGAAGCCTGAAAGCTCGCCGCCTTCTCGTTCAACCCATAGAGCGAGAACAGCCAAACCCCGATGGAATCGTAGAGCAGCGCGCCGATGGCGTAGCCGAGCAGACCGCCGGCCACGGAGGCCAGGGTGGTGATCGTCGCGTAGAACCAGACCTTGTCGGGCCGGCTCACCGCCATCGGCACCAGCATCACGTCGGGTGGGACCGGAAAGAACGAACTCTCCGAGAACGCCACCGCACCGAGCGCGTAGGGGGCCGATGGCTTGCCCGCGAGCGCGAGTATCCACTCGTAAAGGCGGCGGATCATGAAGAGCTTCTATCCGATAGGGGAGGGCGCGAGGCCCTTTGAGCACAACCCGGCCGGACTTGCGAGCGGGAACCACCGCGGCGCGGTCTCGCTGCAAAACCCCTCTGGCCGTCGGCGCGATCCTGTGCCATGAGGCGGATGTTGCGGGCGTGGTGGAACTGGTAGACGCGCCGGACTCAAAATCCGGTTCTGGTGACAGAGTGTCGGTTCGATTCCGACCGCCCGCACCAATCGTCCCGGCAACGCAGCTGTGAGCCAGCCCTGGGCAGCCCCTACCTCGATTGCAGGAAGCGGCGGATCCAGCCGCCAACGCGGGGAGCATCGCTCTCGCCGCGCAGCGAGGCGATGGCCGCGGCTTGAAACGTTTCGTCGTGGGGCTCAGTCGGCCGGTGCCCGGCAATCAGAGCCGTGGCGTAATCGGTTTCGAATTCCGGATGGACCTGGAACGAGATCGCCCGACGTTGCGGGTAGGACAGGATGCCGTAGGGCGTGAAGACGTTGCCGCCGAGAACGCGCGCGCCCGAAGGGGGGACGATCACCTGATCCTGATGGATCGCCGGCACCGAGACGCGGCGCGCGTCGTCCATCCAGTCCGCGCGTTCGAACAGGTCATAGGTGTGGAGGCCGATGCCCCAGCCCTTGGCCGATTTCTCCACCGTACCGCCGAACGCCGCCGCGAGGATCTGGTGACCGAAGCAGAGCCCGACGAGCTTGGCGCGCCCGTCGACGTCGCGCAGGAAGCTCTTCAGCGGCGCGATCCACGGCAGGTCGTCATAGACGCCCGCCGCCGATCCCGTCACCACGAACGCGTCGAACGCCTCGGGGGCGGTGGGAAACCGTCCCTCCGCCACCGGAAAGATCGTGACATCAGCGGGGTCGCCGAGGAGCCTCTCCACCATGCGGCCGTAGGACGGGTAGGATTCGGCCAGGCGAGCGGGCGGTGCGCCCGCCTCGATGATACCAATTTTCATCGCTGCCTTATGGCCAAGCCCCGCGCGTGATGCGAGCCCCAGCCCCTCAGATAGCCGGATCGAGCGTCGGGGCGGGAACGGTTGCGACCGGCTTTGCCAGGAAATGCGAGGCGGAAACGGCCACGACCATCACGGCCAGGAAGATCGCGAAGATCACTGGATTGAAGACGACCAGAGCGATGAAGCAGATGCCGGCCATGGCCAGGGCGAAGGCGGGGGCGATGGGGAAGAACGGTGCCCGGTAGGGACGTGCGAGGTCGGGCTCGCTGCGGCGCAGCTTGAACAGGGCCGCCATGCTCATGCCGTACATCACCAGCGCGCCGAACACCGCCATGGTGACGATGCTCGCGGTGAGGGACTGGCCCGCGATCTCGATGAGGTTGTCGCTGTAGATGGCGGCGATGCCGACGAGGCCGCCGGCCACCGTCGCCACGTGAGGAGTCTGGAAGCGGGGATGCACCTTGGCGAGGAAACCGGGTAGGTAGCCGGCGCGGCCGAGGGCGAAGATCTGGCGCGAATAGCCCATGATGATGCCGTGGAACGACGCCACGAGGCCGAACAGGCCGAGCCAGACCAGCATGTGAAGCCAGCCGCTCGACTCGCCCACCACCGTCTTCATGGCCTGGGGCAGCGGGTCGTTGAGGTTGCTCAGGGCGCGCCAGTCGCCCGAGCCGCCAGCGAAGATCATGACGCCGAAGGCGAGGACCGTGAGCGTCAGTACGCCGGTGATGTAGGCGATGGGGATCGTGCGCTTGGGATCCTTGGCCTCTTCCGCCGCCATGGCGACGCCCTCGATGGCGAGGAAGAACCAGATGGCGAAGGGAATGGCCGCGAACATGCCGCCGATCGCGGCGAGGCTGAATGTGGATTCCCCGGCCCAGCCATGGGCGGCGAAATTGGTGAAGCTGAAGGCGGGGGCGACGACGCCCATGAACACCAGCAACTCACCCACCGCCAGGATGGTCACGAACAGCTCGAACGTGGCGGCGATCTGAACGCCGACGATGTTGAGGGTCATGAAGATCAGGTAGGCGGCGAGCGCTGCGTGCTTCGGGTCGAGGCCCGGAAACTGGACGTTGAGATAGGCGCCGATGGCCAGCGCGATGGCAGGTGGCGCGAAGACGAATTCGATCAACGTCGCATAGCCCGCGATGCAGCCGCCGATCGGCCCGAAGGCGCGTCGGCTATAGGCGAAGGGGCCGCCGGCCTGTGGGATGGCCGTGGTGAGTTCGGTGAAGCTGAAGATGAAGGCGACGTACATCGCCGCGATGAAGGTCGTCGTCACCAGGAAGCCGAGCGTGCCGGCGCTGGCCCAGCCGTAGCTCCAGCCGAAATACTCGCCCGAGATCACGAGGCCGACGGCGATGCCCCAGAGATGGAACGCGTTCAGGCCCTTATGCAGGCCGGTGGATTCGCTTTGCATGGTGGGTTCCCGTCATCGGCGAAGGCTGCCGTCGGGGAATGGCCAAGCAAGAGTTTTGCCGTACGAGAAAGAGGGCGTGCGACGCCCGTATCCGGTCAGGGCTCAGAACTCCGGTGAAAGCGCGATGGTGTGACATTCGTCGGCACACCTCCGTCATTCCGGGTCGCCGACGGCGAGCCCGGAATCCAGAACCACCGAGGCTGCCATGTCGAGCACAGGTTGCGGCTCTGGATTCCGCGCTCCGCTCCGCGGACCCGGAATGACGGTGAGGGGACAAAACTCCAGAGACTGTATCGAATAAGTCTGTGCCGTTGAGCCGGGTTCGGAGTCCGCCGTATCCGCCGTCAGGCCGCGGTGGCGCGGGTGCGCAGGCGCGGCGTCTCCTTGGGGCGGATGTCCATGGCGTTGCCGCGCCAGACGATGGCGCTCTGCATCCAGGCGCTCACCCACATGATGGGGAGGATGGCGTCGCGAAGCAGGAAGGCGAGGAAGAGCCGGGGCGAGCGGTGCCACCCGGCGCGGGCCGCGAGCGCGTATTCGGCGCCGTACCAGAGCATGGCCATGGCGACGACGCCAATCAGAACTGGAACGCTGGGAACGCAGAGGGCCGCGATCGCGAAGGGCAGCACCGTGCCGGAGCCGATCTCGGGCGCGAAGAAGTGCGGGAAGGTGACCCGGCGCAGACGCGCCCAGCGGACCTGCCGCGACCAGACCTCGCGGAACGCGCGGGTGCCCAGGGGCTGGTCGAAGGGCGAGGCCACCAGGTGGACCCGCTTGCCGGCCGCGCGAACGAGCTTCGTCGCCGCCGCATCCTCGGCGATCTCGGCGGCGAGCGCACGTATTCCGCCATGCCCGTCCAGGAAGGGCTTGTGCCAGAGCATGCTCTTGCCCTGCGCGAAGCCGAGGCCGAGGCTCTCTCCGGTATATTGCCAGCGCGCCTGGAGCGTATTGAGGAAGGCGCATTCCAGTTCGGCGAAGAATCCGCGCGGCCGTGCGCCGATGGGCGTGGAGCAGACGAGACCCGTATCGGGCCGCCACGAGGCCTGCAGCCGCTGCAGGTAGTCCGGCGGCATCAGAACGTTGGAATCGGCCAGCACCACCCATTCGTGCCGGGCCGCCTCCCAGCCCCGCACGCAATTGTTGAGTTTGGGATTGTCGCTGATCCGCTCGTCGCCGACGATGAGCCGCGCCGGCACCGTGGGATGGGCCGCCATCAGGCGGTGCAGGAGCGGGACGATGGGATCCCGGCCGTCGGCGACGCAGAAGATCAGCTCGTAATCCGGGTGGTCGAGATGGAAGCCGCGCTCGAGCATCTCCTCGCTGAACGCTTCGAGGCCGCAGACCGGGCGAACGAGGGAAATGGGCGCGGCGCTGGGAAAGCTCGGGGTCCCGCGATTCCGGCCGATGCGCCATGCGGCGATGGCGATGCTGAGAAGATTGACCGAGGTCAGTGCGGCACAGAGCGAGAGCGCGACGATCGCGCCGGTCTCGATACTGCCGAACATGCCGCGCTCCCTCCGGGCCTCCGCCACCTGACGGAACCAGCCCCTGCCCAAGGCCGTAACAGACGGGCTATTTCAGTCGTATGACAGCGGCGCGGCCCCGATCTGCCGCCCCTCAGAGGGAAGGCCAGGGCGTGAGCGAGACGAGACCCGTTGCCGTTCGCGGAACTGCCGTTCGGCCCGGCCGGTTCGATCCGGCATGACCCCGCCCATCGTCGTCCACCCTGCCTATCAGGCCGTCCTGCCGGAGGGGCATCGCTTTCCGATGCGGAAATATGGCCGTCTCGCAGAAACGCTCGCGACGCTCGGCCTCGCCCCCGCCGGTTTCGTCAGACCGGAGCCGGCCGACGCGGACATGCTGAAGCGCGCGCATCGATCGGATTACGTCGATGCCGTCCTGTCCTGTTCGGTCTCGCGGGAGATCGAGCGCGAGATCGGCCTTCCGGTGGATGAGAGCGTCGTGGCCCGCTCGTGTGCCTCGGCCGGCGGCACCCTCGCGGCGGCGCGGCTCGCGCTGGAGCATGGCCTCGCAGGCAGCGCCGCCGGCGGCAGCCACCATGCGCGGCGGGAGACCGGCGCGGGTTTCTGCGTGTTCAACGACGTCGCCGTCGCCGCCCTGGCGCTTCAGGACGAGGGCACGATCCGCCGGGCGCTGGTGGTCGATTGCGACGTGCATCAGGGCGACGGCACCGCCGATTGCCTCGCCGGCTCAACGGACCTGTTCACGTTCTCGGTCCATGCGGAGAAGAACTACCCGACGCGCAAGATCCCCGGCGACCTCGATCTGGGCCTCGTAGATGGCGTCGACGACGCGGCCTACGCGGCCGTTCTCGCGGCGCATCTGCCGGGCCTCTTCGACGGCCTCTCGCCGGACATCGTGTTCTACAATGCCGGGGTCGATCCGCACATGGACGACCGGCTCGGGCGATTGGCCCTCACCGATGCGGGCCTCGCCGCACGGGATCGCTACGTCATCGGAGAGGCGCGCCGGCGTCGCATTCCCCTCGTGGCGGTGATCGGCGGCGGCTATGCCACCGATATCGACGCCCTGGCCGCCCGCCACGCCCTCGTCTTCCAGGCCATGGCCGCCCTCGCGTGAAGCCGCTCAGGGCGTCCCGCACGCATCCGGAGGGATCTCGCCCTCTGTCACGCAGCGCGCCACCTTTTCGAGGCCGTCGAAGAGCCGTTCGAGCTGCGCGCCCTCCATGGAATGGAAGCCCAGCGTCCGGGTGATCAGCAACCCCAGTGTCGAGAACACCAAAGCTGCGCCGATCCCCGGACAGGTCTCGATCTTCTCGAGGCCGGCGAGCCGTTCGCGGAGGAACGCGTTGAAGCCGGCGAATGCCTCGGGATTCTCTGCGGAGGCCAGCAGGAAGGCCCGCGGGAACCCCTCTTCCTCAGCGTAGACCTGCCTCGCATGGGCGATCAGCGCGAGGGGGAGGGCCGAGGGACCCGGAACCTGCTCCGCTTCGAGCCGGGCAATGCCTTCCTTGACCTCCTTCAGCTTGCGCTCGGCCATGGCCGTTATGAGCGCTTCCTTCGAGGAGAAATGATGGAGGACCCCGCCCTTGCTCAGGCCCGCCTCCGCCGCGACCGCGTCGATCGTCAAGGTGCGCGTACCCGCACGACGGATCAGGCTCTCGGCCGCATCGAGGATGATGCTCGCCCGGTCCTCGCGCCGTGTGCGCGGCTTTGCCATGTCATTGCCTTTTAGAAACCGTCTGGACGGTCGGTAAGATACCCGATAGAGAAGCGGTTCGATAGAGCTTATCCGGAATGGGGTCGTGGTGTCTGGTCTGACCAAGTCCATTCGACGAATCCGTGGCGCGGGGGCGGTCATCCTCCTCGGCCTTGCGGTCTCGGCCTCGCTTCCGGCTTCTGCCAAGGAGGCGGAGGACGTCTCCGCTGCCGGCGCGGCCAAGCAGAGCCTCGCCATCGTCCGGACGGCGAAGGCCGAGCGCAGCACCATCTCGGCCGATCTCGTCTTCACGGGCGACATCCAGGCCCAGTCGCAGGTCAACGTGGCGTTCCGCAACAACGGCAAGATCGCCACGCGACTGGTGGAGGTCGGCGATCACGTCACCGCCGATCAGGTCCTGGCCAAGCTCGATCCGCAGGAGCAGCGCGCCAACCTCAACAACGCTCAGGCCGCGCTGACCTCCGCCGAGGCGCTGCTGACCCAGGCAAAGGTCAATTTCAAGCGCCAGGAGATGCTGCTCTCCAGCGGATACACCACACGGCCGAGCTATGACGATGCCGAGCAGCAACTCCGCACGACCCAGGCCTCGGTCGAGTCCGCCAAGGCGGCACTGGGCACGGCCCAGGAACAGTTCTCCTACACCGATCTGAAATCGGGCGTGGACGGCATCGTCCTGAGCCGCAGCTTCGAGGTGGGGCAAGTGGTCCAGGCGGGCCAGACCGTTCTCACCATGGCCGAGGACGGGCCGCGCGACGCGGTGTTCAACGTGTTCGAGGCGGTTCTCGCGACCCCGCCCGAGAGCAAGCAGATCGACGTCACCCTTCAGGCGGACCCGAAGGTGCGGACCGTCGGCACGGTGCGGGAAATTTCCCCGAGCGTGGACGCCGCCTCCGGCACCGTCAGGGTCAAGGTCGGGCTGAAGGACACGCCTTCCGCCATGACGCTCGGGGCCATCGTCGTCGGCACCGGCAAGTTCCGGCCGCAGACGGCGATCGTCCTGCCCTGGTCCTCGCTCTACCGCTGGGAGAACGCACCGGCCGTGTGGGTCCGCGATCCGGCCAGCGGCAAGGTCGCGCCGCGCAACGTGACCATCGACCGCTACTCGCCCAACACCATCGCCCTGTCAGGCGGTGTCGAGCCGGGCGAGGAGGTGGTCATCGCCGGGATTCAATTCCTCCGCCCGGGCCAGACCGTCTCGGTTGCCGAGGAGATCGGCCGATGATCCATTTCGGCTTACGCCTGACGCTGATCGCAGCGGTCGTGTCCACCCTCGGTGCCTGCCATGGCGAGGAGGAGAATGCCGGCCCGCCTCCGGTGCGGCCCGTCCTCTACACCGTGGCCAAGCCCATCGACACGATCGTGTTCGGGCCGTTCGCGGGCTTCGTGGCCCCCCGCTACCAGTCCGAGATCGGATTCCAGATCGCGGGCCGGGTCATCGCCCGCGACGTGACCGTGGGAGATGTAGTGAAGAAGGGCCAGCGCATCGCCGCCCTCGATCCCGTCGTCACGCGTTTCGCCCTGACGCGGGCGGAGGCGGAACTCGCCGATGCCACGGCGCAGGCGGAGAACGCCATCGCCACCGAGGCGCGGCAGAGGCGGCTCATCGCCAATGGCAACGTCACCCAGGCCCGGCTCGACAGTGCCGTGGCGAGCCGGGACACGGCCCAGGCCCGTCTCGCCCAGGCCCAGGCGAACCTGCAGAAAGCCCGCGACCAGATGGGCTATACCGAGCTGCATGCGGATTTCGACGGCGTCGTCACCGTCCGTAGCGCGGAGGTGGGACAGGTGCTCTCGGCGGGACAGGCGGTGGCGACCCTGGCGCGTCCCGAAGAACGCGAGGCCGTGGTCGACATCCCCGAGGATCTGGTCGGAGCCATGCCCAAGGACGCGGTCTTCACCGTGGCGCTTCAGAGCGCGCCCGACGTGACGGCCACGGGCAAAGTCCGCGAGGTCTCGCCCTTCGCCGACCAGAAGACCCGCACTCGCCGCATCAGGATGACTCTGCTCAAGCCACCGGACGCGTTCCGCCTCGGCTCCACCATTACGGTCGGACTGTCGCGCCACATGGCGCCGCGTTTCCAGTTGCCGGCGACCGCCGTCTTCGAGGCCGACGGGCGAAGCGCGGTCTGGATCGTCAACGAGGCCGGGGATGCCGTGTCCCGCCGCGACGTCACCGTCGCGGACAGGAACGGCGAGCGTGTCTCCATCACCGAGGGGCTGAAGCCCGGGGAGCGCGTCGTGTTCGCCGGTGCCCGCAGTCTCAGTGAAGGCCAGCGCGTCCGTCTCGCCGACACATCTCAATAGCCGCGCCGATCCGAACAGCGTCACGCGAGAGCCGCCCCGTGAAGAACTTCAACCTGTCCGAATGGGCGCTCGAGCATCGCTCCTTCGTCTGGTTCCTGATGCTCATTTCGATGCTGGCGGGCTTCCTCGCCTACGAGAAGCTCGGCCGCGAGGAAGACCCGCCCTTCGCCATCAAAACGATGATCGTGCAGGCGCGCTGGCCGGGCGCCACGATCAGCGACACGCTCGATCAGGTCACCGAACGGATCGAGAAGGAATTGCAGCAGATCGATGCCGTCGATTTCAGCCGCAGCTACACCACGCCGGGCCAGACCACGGTCTTCGTGCAGCTGCGCGAGACGACGCCGCCCAAGACCATCCCGGGCATTTTCTACCAGGTCCGCAAGCGTATCGGCGATATCGGCAGCACCTTCCCGCAGGGGATCCAGGGGCCGTTCTTCAACGACGAGTTCGGCGACGTCTTCGGCAACGTCTATGCGTTCACCGCCGACGGCGTCTCCATGCGCCAGCTTCGCGACTACGTGGAGCGGGTGCGGGCCGACCTGAAGAAGGTCAACAATGCCGGCAAGATGCAGCTGCTCGGCGCGCAGGACGAGGCGATCTACCTCGACTTCTCCACCCGTAAGCTCGCCGGCCTCGGCGTCGACCAGGCCGCCGTCATCGCGACGCTGCAGGCGCAGAACGCCATTGCCCCCTCCGGCGTGATCCAGGCCGGGCCCGAGCGCGTCTCCGTGCGCGTCGGCGGCCAGTTCGTTTCCGAGGATAGCCTCAGGACCATCAACCTCCGGGTGAACGACCGCTTCTTCCGCCTGTCCGACGTGGCGGAAATCTCGCGCGGCTTCACCGATCCGCCGACCGCCCTGTTCCGGTTCAACGGCCAGCCCGCGATCGGCCTCGCCATCGCCATGCAGCCCTCCGGCAACCTTCTGACCTTCGGCCACGACCTGAAGGCGCGGATGAAGAAGCTCGAAGGCGAGCTGCCCTACGGCGTCGGCATCCACCTCGTCTCCGACCAGCCGAAGATCGTCGAAGAGGCTGTGGGCGGCTTCACCAAGGCGCTGATCGAGGCCGTCGTCATCGTCCTCGGCGTCAGCTTCATCAGCCTCGGGTGGCGCGCAGGGCTCGTCGTCTCGTTCTCCATCCCCCTCGTCCTCGCCGTGGTCTTCGTGGTGATGCAGGTCATGGGCGTCACGCTGCAGCGCATCTCGCTCGGCGCCCTCATCATCTCGCTGGGTCTCCTCGTCGACGACGCCATGATCACGGTGGAGATGATGGTCGCGCGGCTGGAGGTGGGCGACACCCTGAAGAAGGCGGCGACCTTCGCCTATACCTCCACCGCCTTCCCGATGCTCACCGGCACCCTCGTCACGGTGGCGGGCTTCCTGCCCATCGGCTTCAACGGCTCGGCGGCGGGCGAGTACACCTACAGCCTGTTCGTGGTCATCGCGGCGTCTCTACTGATCTCGTGGGTGGTGGCGGTGCTGTTCGCGCCGCTCATCGGCGTGAAGCTGCTGCCGAAGACCATCAAGAAGCACCACGACAAACCGAGCTTCCTGCTCCGTACCTTCCGGGCGATGCTGCTGCCGGCCATGCGCTTCCGCTGGATCACCGTGGCCTTCTGCGTCGGCCTGCTCGGCCTGTCGCTCTACGGCATCCAGTTCGTGCAGCAGCAATTCTTCCCGGCCTCCGACCGTCCCGAGATCCTCGTGGACATGACGCTGCCGCAGAATGCCAGCATCGCCGAGACCAAGGCCCAGATGGACCGGTTCGAGGCGACGATGAAGGGCGATCCCGACATCCTGCGCTGGAGCTCCTATGTCGGGCAGGGCGCGGTGCGCTTCTATCTTCCCCTCGACCAGCAGCTCGGCAACGCGTTCTTCGGCCAGATCATCGTGGTGACCTCGTCGCTCGAGGCGCGGGACAAGATGATCCAGAAATTCGAGGCGCTGGCGGCCAAGGAATTCGTCGGTACCGACGTGTTCGTCCACTCCCTCGATCTCGGCCCGCCGGTGGGACGCCCGATCCAGTACCGGCTGAGCGGACCCGATCTGCAGAAGGTGCGGGGCCTCGCGCTCCAGCTCAGCAACATCGTCGCCTCGAACCCGAATGTCGGCCTGCCCAACCTCGACTGGAACGAGCCCGGCAAAGTGCTCAAGGTCGAGATCATTCAGGACAAGGCGCGCCAGCTCGGGGTCACTTCGGAGGATATCGCCGGCCTGCTCAACGGCATCGTCGGCGGCCGCGCGATCACGCAGGTCCGCGATTCGATCTACCTCGTGGACGTCATCGGCCGCGCCCAGGCGGTGGAGCGCAACTCCGTCGAGACGCTCCAGAGCCTGCAGGTGCCGCTATCGAACGGCAGCGTCGTGCCGCTGCTCGCCTTCGCCACGGTGAGCTACGAACTCGAACAGCCCATCGTCTGGCGCCGCGACCGCCTGCCCACCATCACGGTCCGGGCGGCCATCGTGAACGACACCCAGGCCCCGACCATCGTCAACGCCCTCGATCCGGCCATCAAGGCGTTCGAGAAGACCCTGCCGGACGGCTACACCCTCGCGGTCGGCGGTGCGGTGGAAGAGAGCGCCAAGGGCAGCGGACCCATCGCGGCGGTGGCGCCGGTGATGCTGCTCGCCATGGCGATGTTCCTGATGATCCAGCTTCAGAGCTTCCAGAAGCTGTTCCTGGTGGCGAGCGTGGCGCCGCTCGGCCTGATCGGCGTGGTGGCGATCCTGCTGCCCTTCGGCAAGCCATTGGGCTTCGTCGCCATCCTCGGCGTGCTCGCCCTCATCGGCATCATCATCCGCAACTCGGTGATCCTGGTGATGCAGATCGACGAGTACGACCGCGAGGGCTACGCCCCGTGGGATGCGGTGGTGGAGGCGACCTGCCACCGGATGCGTCCGATCCTGCTCACGGCCGGGGCGGCGAGCCTCGCCCTCATCCCCATCGCCCGTGAAGTGTTCTGGGGGCCGATGGCCTATGCCATGATCGGCGGCATCATCGCCGCCACCTTCCTGACCCTGTTCTTCCTGCCCGCCCTCTATGTCGGCTGGTACCGCATCAAGGCACCCAAGGGAGACAGGCCGGAAGGCGGTGCATCGACGGCGCCGGCGGCGCCCCATCACGCCGGGGCCTGATCAGGGCCTCGCCGCGCAGAGAGCGGGCTCCAAGGCCCGCATCACGCGGCGGTAATCCGCGATGTGCAGATCGTCGCGCAAGGTGCCGGGCAGGGCGAACCCGGTATCGCCGTCGCGCAGCTCCGCGAAAGGATCCGCGTAAACGCAGGACAGGCGTTCGCACAGGACCCTGATCCGGGCGGAATAGGCCGCTACCGCCGCCGGTTCGAGGCGCTTCTCCACCGAACGCGAGATGGGCGGAATGGCGGCAACCACGACGCGGTCGCTTTCGGCCTGCAGCCGTTTCACGATCCGCTCCACCGATTCGTCGAAGATCTGGGCCGTTCTGTCGGACAGCGGCTCCTTCTTCCGCAGAAGATCGTTGGTTCCGATGAAGGCCACCACCGCGCGGGGGCGGGTCTTCACGGACAGGTTGGCCACGAGATCTGCATAGACGGAGGCCGAGGCGCCGCTCACACCGGCATTGACGATCTCCGCGCCGCAGACCCGCTGCGCCGGGTTCTGCAACTCGGCCTGCGAATCGCCGGCGAGGAGGATGTAGCCGTCCGGTGCATCGTCGAGATGGGCCTGGATCGAAGGCAGCCGGTCCGTGGCGTAGAGCCGGGTGTTGAGACGTAGAGGCTTCTCGATCCATCCGATGGCGAAGCCGACGCCGAGGATCGCCAACCCGGCAAGGCCCAGGCGCAGAGCCCTCACCGGGCCGCTCCCGATCCGTCCACGATTTTTGCCGTGCCGGCTCGGTCGATGGTCGCCTCCGGCCGCGAATCGGTGCTGGCGTAATAGGGCTTGATATCGAGGAGCGGCGTGCCGTCGAGGCAGTCGAGCCCTCTGACTCTCAGGGTCGTCCCTTCGATGCCGAGGAGTTCCACCACAGACAGCGCGATGGGGTTGGGCCGCGCCGGGGAGCGCAGGGAGAACGTGCCCCGGCTGCCCTCCGCATGGCGCGGCATCTGGCGCACGATGTCCCGGGCCGCCCGGTCCATCCAGTAGAGCACGATGAGGTGGCTCGCCCCCTCCACGTTCTGCAAACCGGGGGCGAATGCGGCATCCACCTCCAGGGTGCAGATGGCGTCGGTCTGAAGCCCGTTCTTCGGGCATTCGGCGCGGGTCGCCCATGGGGTCCGGACACGGCCGATGAAGTAGAGCCCGGCATCGTGGGAGGCGGGCAGCGTGACGGTCTCTTCGCCGGGCCGCCGGTCGATTGGGTCGCTCATCTTGCGCATCGGTTTTGGAGAGGCGTTACCCGGCGGGACCGCGCGAGCCGTTCGAAGCGAGCATGTCGGACAACTCGCCCCCGTGCGCAAGCCGGTCGACAACGAGCCGCCATGCGGGCCGCATCGTTCCATCCACGGCCGGCGGGGTATAGGTTTCCGTCGGCAATTCAATCTGCCCAACCACCTACGGGCCGAAGCCTTTCGAGGAGAGAGCGTGACCACCAGCGAATGGCGCCCGATGGAATCCGTGGGCGATGCCGAGACCGCCGTCGATCGCCTCGCCGCCTTGTACGCAGGTGCGATCCAGTCGCTCCAGACCGCCCTGACCCGCTATCTCGACGGGGGCGCCGCGCCGGACCATGCCGAGCGGCTTCAGTTCCGCTATCCCGAACTACGGATCACCTATCACCCGGCCGGGCCGATCCCGCGTTTTTCCCGCGCGACGGCGAAGTTCCAGTCTCCCGGCACCTACGCCACCACGGTGACGCAGCCGGCACATTTCCGGCCGTATCTACTGGAGCAGCTGACGCCCCTGGTGCGGGATTACGGCGCCACCCTCGAAGTGGGGCTGAGCGCGCAGGAGATTCCCTATCCCTATGTGCTGGAGCCCGGCGCCAACCTCTCGGGCAGCGGGATCACGCCGCGCGACCTGGCGACTTACTTCCCCGTCCCGCTGCTCTCGGTGGTGGGTGACGAGATCGCCGACGGGCTCTGGGTCGCTCCGGCGGAGGAGCCGAAGCCCCTGGCGTTGTTCGACGCGATCCGGGTCGATTACTCCCTGCGCCGTCTCGTCCATTACACCGGCTGCGACTGGCGCGACGTCCAGCCGTGGATCCTGCTCACGAACTATCATCGCTACGTCGACGGCTTCATCCGGCACGGTTTGGAGCAGCTCGCCAGCGGAAAGGATGGCTACGAGCGGATGATCCTGCCCGGCGGCATCACCGTCTCGCGGGCGGAGGCGGCGAGCATCGATCCGGCGGCCCTCATCGCCGCCTCGCCCTGGCACAAGTTCCAGATGCCGGCCTACCACCTCGTGGCGCGCGGCTCCGACGGGTCGATGCAGGGCACGACGCTGGTGAATATTGGCGTCGGCCCCTCCAACGCCAAGACGATCACCGACCATCTCGCGGTCCTGCGTCCGCATTGCTGGCTGATGGTCGGTCATTGCGGTGGGTTGCGGCAGTCGCAGACCATCGGCGACTACGTCCTCGCCCATGGCTATCTGCGCCGCGACCGCATCCTCGACGAACTCGTGCCGCCGGACGTGCCGGTGCCGGCCCTGGCCGAAGTCCAGCTGGCGCTCCAGGCCGCCGCCGCCAACGTCACCGGCGAGACCAGCGAGAACCTGAAGCGCCGCCTGCGCACGGGCACGGTGGTGACCTATGACGACCGCAACTGGGAGCTCCGCTTCAGCCAGGAACGGCGGCGGATCAACTTGTCCCGCGCCATCGGCGTCGACATGGAGAGCGGCACCATCGCGGCGCAGGGCTACCGCCTCCGGGTTCCCTACGGCACGCTCCTCTGCGTCTCCGACAAGCCGCTCCATGGCGAGATCAAGCTGCCGGGCGCGGCGAACGCCTTCTACGAACGGGCTGTGGCCGAGCACCTGCTCATCGGCCTGTCCGCCCTCGATATCCTCCGCGCCGACCGCAACGGCCTGCATTCGCGCAAGCTGAGGAGCTTCGACGAGCCGCCGTTCCGCTGACCGGTCCCAGACGGGAAAAGCCGGCGGGCCGCAGGTATCAGCGCTCGCGCCGCCACAGGCCGGCGCGCTCGGAGCGAGCCTGCTCCTCGGCGGCCAGAAGGTCCGATGGGGCATCCTCCGACGCGCGGGCACCGCCGGCCGTGAGGATCAACGATGCGAGGTCGTCGCCGTCGATCTGGCAGCGCAGGCCCGCAGGCTGGGCCTCGTCGACCGCGCCGTTGGCCGCCGGCTCGCAGACGACTTCGCGCCGGCGCAGATAGCGGGCGAGCTGGCGTGCCAGGGCACCGCGTTCGCCATCGACGCCGAGGAGGCGCACCGTCCGGCCGCGGAACGACAGGGTTCCGGTATCGATCACCTCCGGCACGCCGCGCAACGCCCCGGCGGCGGTGGTTTCCTTGGCGGCGGGGGTCGGCTCGGCGCGGGCGGTGGAGGGGCGCTTGCGCCGCGACGCCATCTGGACGGTGGCGCGCTGGGTGAAATCCTTGAAGATCGCCGCCGGCAGGTCACCGCCGCCGACCTTGTTCATCGAGGTGTTGTCGTCGTTGCCCACCCAGACGCCGACGACGAGGTCCGGCGTCACCCCGACGAACCAGGCATCGCGGTAATCCTGCGTCGTCCCGGTCTTGCCGCCCACCGCGAGATTGGTGATCCGCGCGGCCCGTCCGGTTCCACTATCCACCACGGCCTGGAGCGAATCCAGCATCATCGCGCGGCTCTCGCCCGGCAGGGGCGTCGTCGGTTTGGTTTCGGGGCGCAGGTAGAGCGGGTCTGGGCCGGGTCCGCGAATGGCATGGACGCCGTAGGTGTCGAGGGGCTGGGCGCTCGCCAGCACACCGGCATAGGCACGTGTCATCTCCAGCAGGGAGACTTCGGCCGAGCCGAGAGCGAGGCTCGGGACGTTGGGAAGATCGGACGTGACGCCGAGCTTGCGTGCGGTCTCGATCACGGAGGCCATGCCGATCTCGTCGGCGAGCTGCGCGGCGATGGTGTTGATCGATTGCGCGAAGGCGGTGCGGAGGGGGACCGCGCCCCGGAAACGGCCGCTCGCATTCTGCGGCTCCCAATCGCCGATTTGGATCGGCCGGTCCACCAGCACCGTCTCCGGCGAGAGGCCCTTCTCATAGGCGGTGAGGTAGACGAACAGCTTGAACAGCGAGCCGGCCTGACGCTTGGCCTGGATCGCCCGGTTGAACTGGCTGTCCTCGTAGTCGCGCCCGCCGACCATGGCGAGGATCGCGCCCTCCTTGTTCAGGACGACCATGGCGCCCTGGTTCGCCTTCTTCTTCGCCCCTTCCGCATCGAGCCGGCGGGCGACGACGCCCTCCGCCAGGCTCTGCAAATCGAGGTTCAGGGTGGTGCGCAGCGTGACGTCGCCGGGCGTGTCCGACAGACGCTTGGCGTCCGCCGACACCATGTCGAGGAAGTAATTGGTGCCCGGCGGAGTCTCGGGCGGTGTCCGCAGGGTGATCGTCTCGGCGCGCGCCTTGTCGGCCTCGGCGGCGGTGATCGCGCCGGTCTCGACCATGGTCTGCAGCACGATGTCGGCGCGCTCCTTGGCGCCGCCGAAATTGCGCGTCGGCGCCAGTTGCGACGGTGCGCGGACGAGGCCCGCCAGCATCGCCGCCTCGGGAAGCGTCAACGCCTTCGCGCCCTTGCCGAAATAGCGCCGCGACGCGGCGTCGATGCCATAGGCGCCGGCCCCGAAATAGGCGGTGTTGAGATAGCCGAGGAGGATGTCCTCCTTCGACATCGTGCTCTCGACGCGCAGGGCCAGGAACGCTTCCTGGATCTTCCGGCGCAGCGTCTTCTCCTGGGTGAGGGAGGTGAGCCGGACATATTGCTGCGTGATGGTGGACGCGCCCTCGCGCACCCCGCCGCTCACGGTGTTGCGCCAGAGCGCCCGCACCAGCCCGCGCGGATCGACTCCCCAATGCGAGTAGAAGCGCCGGTCCTCGATGGCGACCACGGCCTGGGCGAGATGGGCCGGCATGTCGGCCGCCGTCAGCTTCTGGCCCTGGAAGGCACCGCGCGTGGCGAAGACCCTTCCGTCATCCGCCTCCACCGTGAGGGCGCGCTGGCCGCCTTCCGGCACCACCCCGCCGAGCGGGGGCAGGGTCGCGAAACTGTAGAGGACGAGGCAAGCGACGAAGACGACGGGGAGGGCGAGGGCCGCGAGGCCGGCGGCGAGGTAGGGCCGTTGCCGCAGACGGCCGCGCCAGCCCGATTGTGGCGTCTGCGCCGCCGGAGCGCTCCCTGCCGCAGGCGGAGTGTCCGTGCCGCTCGTTCGCGCGGAGGCGGCGCCTGCGGTGAGCTTCGCACCGAGGGTGCCGAGCGTTCGGCCCGCAGCGCGCCCCGTCGAAAGCAGGCCGCGTGCGAGGCCGCGTAAGGCCGTGACGAGAAGGAAGCCGAGATGCCTGAACAGGACACGGGCCGCTTGTCCGGCTTCGCGGGCGGCGGTTCGGGCATCCGGCGTTTCGCCGGTCTTCGGCCGTTCCGGTTCTTGATCTGTCATCGGCCGCCGGTGGTCATCCAGGAGCACAGGTCCCGTCGGCTTACCGTCGGCGCTGGCTTGGCGGTTCTAGACCGGAAAGAACCTTGGACGCCATGCCGGAAGCGGCGTCGCCAGGGCTCCGAACTCGGGCAAAATGCAGAGACGTGCTCGCCAGAGCTCTCTGAGGTTTGTCCCTCGCCGTCATTCCGGGTCGCCACAGGCGAGCCCGGACCCGGAGGGCCGCGCCAGAGGCGTGCAATCCAGAACCGCCGACGCTGCTATGTCGAGCACGTGTAGCGGCTCTGGATTCCGGGCTCCGCTGCGCGGCCCCGGAATGACGGAGGTGTGTTCATGAATGTCATGGCCTACCGCGCTGGCCTGCGTTCGGACCCCCAGCGGCATCACTCCGATTCAGCGGCCCGGTTAGCCGCCCGAGCGACGAATCTCGGCCGTAGCTTTATTCTCTCGGCAAGGCCTCGGTCACCTGCATCCGCCCGGTGGGGGTCGAAACGCGCAGGCTGGCATCGAGGAGGGCCGAGGCCTGGCTCGGATCGCTGTTCGTCTCCGGGGTGACGTCCTGGGTGCCGACCAGGGCGGTGACGCCTTCATACTGGTCGAGCCGTCGGTCGATCATGTCGCCGAGGCGCTCGCGAACTTCCGCGACGGTGAGGCTGCGGCGGTGCTTGCCGGCTTTCGCGGTGAAGAGGCTGCGGTTGGCGCGGGCGGCGGCGCGGAAGGCCTGCTTGGCCACGAGGTCCGGGTTGTCGTCGCTCAGCGTCAGGAACTTGCCGGCGCTCGACGTCCCGAGGAAATGGGCGAGATAGAGTTCGGAAGTCTTCAGTTCGCGGCCGATGCGCTGCTCGATACGGGCGCGGTCGCGCTTGATCAACTCGCCGGCCATGAGCGCCGCCACATAGGGGTCCTGCCGAAGGCGCAGCACGCGGGTGCGGGTGGCTTCGTCCTGGATCGTGATGGCGCTGCCGCGGCCGGTGATGGCGTTGGCCTCGGTCTCATAGCCGTAACGGGCGCCATAGGTCCGCACCAGTTCGAGCCAGGTGGCGGAGAGGAACTGGAACAGGCCCTCGGCCGAAGAGGTCGAGGCCTTCACCGTGGTCGAGAAGCTCGATTCCTTGTCGGCCAGCGCCATCATGTAGACCGGATCGACCCCGGTCTCGGACGACGCCTTCAGGATCGTCTCGACGATGTCACGCGGCACATTCATGTCGCCGAACCGAAGCACGTCCCGGCCGTCGCTCTCGCGGCTCTGGGGAAGCGAGGCGAGGTCGTTCTCGATCAGGCTGGCCGTCGCAGGTTCCTGGTCGAGGAGGGGAACCCCATCCCAATCCGTGGGTTTGTCGATTGTGGCCGCCGCAAAATCGTTGGCGACGTAGGCGCGGATGTCGATGCGGTCATGGGCGGTCGCTGCCGGCGTCAGTGCGCTCTGCGGCAGTCCCGAGCCGAGCAGCAGGCCGATCGCGATCTTCGCGACGGTGAGTTTGGCCGATACCGTGGCGCTTGCCTTCTTCCTGCCGTGAAGGGAGCCGGGCTTCAGCCAAGCCACCGTCTCGTCACGATCCAGGGTCTCGTTAGGCACGAGACGGCACGCGTCGTCGGCGCGGTGCGCCGGCTCCGGGAAAAGCCCCATCATTGTTCCTTGTTCGTGCCGCGGCGTTCTAGGACGCGGCTTCGATCAGTTCAGCGAGCGGACATCTCGCTGGGAGCTGTGACCACAATGGGACAGCTCCGTGATTCAAGCGTGGCACGCTTAAGGAACGGTTAAGGCTATGATTTAATGATATTTTAAGTAATCGTTCGGGCGCGGTTCAGCGTGGCCGCGTCAAAAAGGCATTCTGGCCGGGGTTGGAACGAAGGCTCCGTAGCCCAGTTACGATGGTCCCAGAGGGCGATCTCGAAATATCGACGAGACACGCCCCGATGGACCCATTGAAGGAAGCCTTTTTCCAATGAGCATGCAGACCGGTCGCCGCGTCGGCGTTGCCTTCGTCGGTATGGGTGGCGCCGTCGCCACCACCGCCATCGCCGGCATCGAGATGATCAAATCTGGCTCGAACCGCCTCGACGGATTGCCCCTCGCGGGTCTCTCGGTCGCGGGATTGGCCGATTACAAAGATCTCGTCTTCGGCGGCTGGGATCTCAACGACGACGATCTCGCCTCCGCCGCCACCGGCCACGGTGTGCTCACCAAGCAGGATATCGAGAACGGCGCCCAGGTGCTGAAGGGCATCAAGCCCTGGCCGGCTGTCGGCAGCGCCAAGTTCTGCAAGAACATCGAGGGTGCCAACCGCATCGTCGCCGCCGATCACCGCGAGGCGGTCTCCGTCATCGCGAACGACCTTCGTCGTTTTCGGCTTGAGAGCAATCTCGACGAAGTCGTCGTGATCAATCTCGCCTCCACGGAACGCTGGCCCAACCTGGATGCGCCGGCTCTGAACTCCCGCGAAGCTTTCGAGAAGGGTCTCGATTCCAGCGACGAGGCGATCAGCCCGGCGATGCTCTACGCCTATGCGGCGATCCAGAGCGGCGTGCCCTACGCCAACTTCACCCCGAGCGTGGCCGCCGACATCCCGGCCCTGCTCGAACTCGCCCGCGAGAACGGTGTGCCGTTGGCGGGCAAGGACGGTAAGACCGGCCAGACCATGATGAAGACCGTCCTGGCGCCGGCCCTCAAGGCTCGCGCCCTCCACGTGGATGGTTGGTTTTCCACCAACATCCTCGGCAACCGCGACGGTCTCGCCCTGAACGACAAGGATTCGCTCCAGTCGAAGCTCAACACCAAGGGTACGGTGCTGGATTCGATCCTCGGCTATCCGGTCGAGGACCATCTGGTCCACATCCACTATTACCGTCCGCGCGGTGACGACAAGGAAGCCTGGGACAATATCGACGTCACCGGCTTCCTCGGTCAGCGGATGCAGATCAAGGTCAACTTCCTCTGCAAGGATTCCATCCTGGCAGCCCCCCTGGTGATCGAGATCGCTCGCGTGCTCGACCTCGCCAAGAAGCGTGGCGAGAGCGGACCGCAGGAGCAGCTCTCCTCGTTCTTCAAGGCGCCCATGGTCGCCAACGGCCACGGACCCGAGCACGATTTCGGCAAGCAGCAGCACATGCTGCTCGAGTGGCTCGGCGGCCAGCAATGATCACGTCCGATACGGGGGGCGGCATGGCTGCCCCCTTCGCACTGCGTGAGTTGTTCGTCGAACTCAACGACCTCAAGCGCGTGCATTCCGCCGGCCGTATCGGCTCCATCGCCGAGCGGCTGTTCGCCCAAGGGTGGTCGGCGCTGACGGGCGGCGCCGATCCTGAGACGGTCGCCATCGACATCACCGCCAAGGCGCTCGCGGCCTCCCGGCTCTGCGACCTCGATGCCGCTTTTCTCGCCTCCGCCGGTCTCGGCGAGGCGGAAATCGGCGACGTTCTGACGTCCGGACTCGACGCCGTCACCGCAACGGTCGACCCCGAACTGAAGCGGCGTCTGGCCGTCGCGTTGCGCTCGAACGAGGTGTTGCATGGCGGTCCTTTGCCCGCCTTCGTGGCGGCACTGAGCCACCAGCCGCGCGCCGGCGTGACCTGTCCCGGCAAGCCTCGCATCCTGCTCGAGCCGCCCGAGAACCATGCCGAACATTGCCTGATGGTGGCGGTCTACGGCGTCGTTCTCAGCCCCTTTTACCGGGCCGATCCCACCCTGGTTTTCCTGGCGGCCATGAGCCACCACTTCCACAACGCGGCAATGCCCGACGCCGGCTTCACCGGCGAAATGCTGCTCGGCGACCACCTCGTTCCGATCATGGCGCGGACCACCCAATGGGCCCTCGACGAGTTGGACGCCCCCTTGCGCGAGACCATCGAGCGGGCGCGTGCCATCCTGCCCGACGATGCGACGGCCGAGGGTCGCGCCTTCCACGCCGCCGATTGCATCGACCGGGTTCTGCAGATTTCACAGCACCTTAGGGCCGCCTCGCTGACCATGGACACCGTGCTGGTGGAGATGGAACTGGTCCATGCCGGTCCGGTGAAGGGCTTCCACGACCGGGTCCTCAGGGACATGCGAATCCCGTGATGGTTCGTCGCCGCATGACGGGACATCACAGATGATCCCGTTCGAACTCCTTTCCCCGGAGACGGGGAACGCGCTCAAAGCCGATACGCCGCATTCCCTCCGCGACGTCGTCACCGGTGAGCGCTGGCCGGTCATCGACGGGATTCCCTATCTGCGAATTGGCCGCTTGGAGCTTCTGGGCGCGACGCTGGACCTGCTCGATCGGGATAAACACGAACTGGCACTGGAGGGGCTGCTCGCCGATCAGGACGATTGGTGGACCGGCCCGCCAGCAGATCCCCTCGATCTTCATGCTCTTGTGCGAGATCGTGACAGGGCGAGCCTGCGGGACGCAGTGCGTTTGCTCGGCTGGGGCAGAGTCGGCGACTATTTCCTGCATCGCTGGACCGATCCGACCTTTCTCGCTGGCTTGACGTTACTCGAAGCGCATTGGAACGACCCCGTTTGCGCGTTTGAATTTGCCTGCGGCATCGGCCATTACCTGCGCGAGATGCAGATGCGCGGCGTGAAGGTGGCTGGGGCCGATGTCGTTTTCGCCAAGCTCTGGGTCGCCCGGCACTGGGTCGTCGGCGATAAGGCGCAGCTCGTCTGTTTCGATGCTGCGTCGCCGCACTGGCCGATCCCCGGCGCACCCGTCGATCTCGTCGTGTGCAACGACGCTTTCTACTTTCTCGATGACAAGCCCGGCATTCTGGAATGCCTTCGCCACAATGCCGGCGACGATGGTTGGCTTGTTCTCAGCCACATTCACAATGCCGAGCGGCCCGGCTTCTCGGCCGGTCGCGCGGTCTTGGCCGAGGAGATCGAGGACCTGTTTCCCGATGCCCTCGTCTATGATGACGACGAACTCACCCGTGCCCTCGTGGAGAAGCGCGCGCCCTCGCCACAGCGGCCGTCCGACCTTCGCCACGTGGAGGCGTTCTCGGTGGTCGCCGGTGCGGGGATGCGGCCTGCACCCCGCGCCATACTCGACGGACTGACATGGCCCCATGAAGGGACGTCGCTCCGGTTGAACCCCCTCTATGAGCCCGATCCTTCCGGCGGCTACGTGGTCGCATGGCCCTCGGATCGCTACGAGGCCGAATATGCCCCCAGGGTCACCTATCCGCTTCGCTCGGAAGGCCCGGAGACCCTCGACTGGGTTGGAGGCGAGCAATCGCCGCACGAGGATCGCGTCCGCCGCCGCGAATTCGTCGACCTGCCGGAGCGCTGGTGATGGGTGATTCCATCGGATGGGGCATCGTCGGCTACGGCTGGGTGGCACGGGATTACATGGCTCCGGGCATCCGCGCGGCGGGTCATCGGCTCGTGGCCGTGTCCGATCCCGGAGAAGCTTCGCGCGCCGCTGCCGAGCGAGAAGGCGCGCGCGCCCATCCTGATTTGGCCGGATTACTGGCCGAACCGGAGGTCGAGGCCGTCTATGTGGCGACCCCCAATCACCTCCACCGTGAGGCGGTCGAGGCCTTGGCGGCATCGGGCAAGGCCGTGCTGTGCGAGAAACCGATGGCGGCCTCGCTCTCCGATGCCGAGGCCATGGTCGCGGCTGTGCGAAATGGTGGCATCTTCTACGGCACGGCCTTCGACCAGCGCCATCATCCGGCCCACCGGGCCATGCGCACCGCGATCCGCGACGGGCGCATCGGCGCCGTGACCACCATCCGCATCGTCTATGCCTGCTGGCTCGATCGGGCTTGGACCTCGTTCGCCGGCCAGGACAATTGGCGTATCGACCCGCTTAAAGCGGGCGGCGGCGCGCTCATGGATCTGGCTCCTCACGGCATCGATCTCGTCGATTTTCTTCTCGATGAGTCGATCGAGGATATCGCCGCTCTGACGCAGGCAAGGGCGCAGGACTACGCTGTCGACGACGGCGCGCTCCTCATCGGCCGCACCGGCTCCGGCATCCTCGCCAACCTGCACGTCGCCTATAATTGCCCGGATGCCCTGCCGCGTCGCCGTCTCGAAGTCATTGGCACCGGTGGCGCGCTCACGGCTGTCGATACGATGGGACAGGTGGCCGGGGGCACACTTTTCATCACCGATGGTGCGAGTGGGCAGACCGAGCCGGTCGCCTTCGATGCGGAGGCCTCGCCCTTTCTCGAACAGGTCCGTGCCTTCGGCTCTGCCCTGCGCCGACCCGCCGAGCGCGACGCATACAGCGCCGGGCGCGACCTCCACACGATGCGGCTGCTGACGCGGGCTTATGCCGGCTGTCGGAGTGGCCGGGTCAACGAGGACTAGATCGGGACGCAACCCTTCTTCCTAACGCGGTCTCATCCTGGAGGTGCTGCCAAGCTGCTTCGAAGGACTTTTCCCAGGATCACCCTCGGCTCTGGGAGCCCTTTCGAAATCGCAGCTTAGCTGGGGCACTGTGGGGTGAGGTCGGCGGTTGGAATTACCTGAACCTGAGGGACGATCGACGTGAGCGAACACGACCAGGACGCCAGGGCGCGTGATCCGCGCATCAAGGCCCCCCGTCCCTACACCTACGGCGGGCCACGCATCATTGAGGGTCTGCCAGCGTCTTTGCCCGAGCCGGTGCGTGCCTATCTCGACATCCTTCCGAAGGGGCGCATCGTCGGCTTCCCTCTGGCCCCTCTCGACCGGACGGGTATTCCGGTCTGGTTCGTCTCGCTGTTCCTCGACGATCCGTTCTTTATCGGCGCCATGCCGAGCGGCATCGGCTACGGCGCCACCGATGACGAGGCGCTCATCGGCGCAGTCGCGGAGATCGCCGAAAATCTGATGCCGTCGCTCGCGGTGATGCCGCGCAAGAAGGAACGAGGCTCCTACAACGACCTCGCCAAGGTCTTTGGCGCCGCGGCGGTGGCGGACCCGCTCACCCTGTGCCTGCCTGCCGGTTCCCCGGTCGGCCGGAACACTGTTCTGGAATGGACGCCGAGCGTCCGGCCGCGTACCGGCGAAACCGTGCTGATGCCCCTCGACATCGCGGCCACCGATTATTTCGAGCTGTCGGAAGGCTACAAGCCTTTCACCAACCTGATCACGAACGGCCTCGGCGCCGGGCCGGACGTCGATTTCGCCCTGGGCCACGGCCTGCTCGAACTGCTTCAGCGTGACGGCAACGGATTGCTTTTCCGCGCCCTCGACCAGGGCGTCATGCTCGATCTCGACGGGATCGGTCCCGAGAACAGGGCGATGCTCGACCGTCTCGACGATCTCGGTATCCGCGCGCTGCCGAAATTCGCCACCGACCAGTTCGGTCTCACGAACATCTATGTCGTCGGCTACGACAGGAATCCCGCCGATGCGCCGGTCCCCGTCGCCCTCTCCGCCTGTGGCGAAGCCTGCGACCCGGACCGCGAGCGGGCCCTCCGCAAGGCACTCCTTGAATTCCAGGCGGCCCGCGTTCGTAAGGCCTTCGGGCATGGTCCCCTGAGCTTCGCCGAGCGGGTGACGCCGCCGGGCTACGTCCAGGCTTTCATCCAGAAGGCACTGCCGAGCCTCGATCTGGAAGAGAGCCGTGCCCTAAGGGCAATGCTGGAATGGATCGTCCTGCCGCCTGAGGGCCTGCGCGACGTCCTGAAGGACAGTGTCTATTCCGAGCGAAGCACGAAGGCCTTCACCGATCTGCCGACCGCCCCGGCACCGGATGGCCATGCACGCGGCCGCATCGCCCGCGAACGTCTCGAAGCGTCGGGTTTCGACGTTCTCTATGTCGACTGCTCGCCGCCGGGCGGTGGCGTCGGCGTGGTCAAGGCGATCGTGCCGGGGCTGGAGGTCGAGACGATGAGCTATCACCGCATCGGCGAGCGCAACACCGCCAAGCTCATCGAGCGGGATCACCCGCTGATTTCATTCGGCGAGCCCAGCGAAACGAGGCTGCCCGTGCGGCTTACGCCCGAAGCGATCGAGCGTCTCGGCGGCCAGCCGCTCTTCGACGTCGCGTTGGCAGACGAAATCGTCGGGCGCCATTACCCGCTCTATCGCGAGCCCGAATCGCACCACGCGCCGTTCCGTCTCGAGCAGCAGGGACGCGCCGCATGAGTCTGCGCTTCGCCTACAACACCAACGGTACGGCCAACCATCGCCTGGACGACGCCATCGATCTCATCGCCGATGCCGGCTATCAGGGCGTGGCGCTCACCCTCGACATCCATCATCTCGATCCGTTCTCGGAGAATTGGACCCAGGAGGCCCAGCGCCTGTCGAGCCGACTACAAAGGCTCGGCCTCGGGAGCGTCATCGAGACGGGTGCCCGCTTCCTCCTCGACCCCAAGGCCAAGCACGAGCCGACCTTGGTAAGCGGCGACGCTTCCGGACGCGTGAGGCGCATCGGTTTCCTGAAGCGCGCGGTGGACATCGCCGTCATCCTGCATTCCGAAGCGGTTTCGTTCTGGGCCGGCGTGCCCAAACCCGGCATCGATCGTGATGAGGCCCGGCTCTGGCTCGGCGAGGGCATCGCCGAGATCGTCGCCTATGCTGCGGAGCAGGGTATCGTCGCCTGCCTGGAGCCCGAGCCGGGCATGCTGATCGAGACCCTCGACGACTTTGCCGACCTGAACATCGAAGGCCTCAGGCTTGCCCTCGATACCGGCCATTGCCTCGTCACGGGCGAGCGAGACCCGGCCCTGGCCGTAGCGGAATTCGCCGACCGCATCGGCACCGTGGCGATCGAGGACATGGCGCGCGGAGAGCATATCCATCTGCCCTTCGGCGAGGGCGACATGGATGTCCCGAGCGTCCTCGACGCCCTCGACGGCATCGGATTCCAGCGCCTCGTCTGCGTCGAACTCTCCCGCGAGAGCCACCGCGCCGATGTGATGGTGCCGATATCGCTCGATTACCTGCGGACCTGCCGCAACCACAAAGCCGAGGTAAGCGCGTGAGGATCTGCTTCGTCAGCCGCCGTTATTTTCCGGCGATCTCAGGCATGAGCGTCTACGCGCAGAACCTTCTGCGCGAACTCGTGGCCGCCGGCCATGACGTGACGATGGTCAGCCAGTACCGGGGCGACGCGTTCGGCACTCGCGTCTATGGCGGTGGGCCACCGCCATCCGTGCCGGGCGTACGCGTCATCGGCCTCGAACAGGTGGGCGAGCAGACGAACGGCGATTTCGAGCGCGACATCGACACGATGGTCGAGACCATCGTGTCAGAGCATCGCGAACGACCGTTCGACGTGCTCCATGCGCAATACGGCTATCCGACCGGCTGGGCGACGCTACTCGCTTCGAAGCGGGTCGGAATTCCCAATGTCGTCTCGATCCAGGGGGGCGATGGCCACTGGGTCGGCTCCTGTTGCGAGACCCATCGCATCGCCATGTGCGAAGTGCTGGCCCATGCCAACGCCGTCCTCATCGGTGGGCGCTCCTTCGTCGAGGAGGTCTGCGACCGGCTGGGTTCCGACCCGGACCGCTTCACCATCGTGCCGGGCGCCGTGGACACAGCGCGCTTCACGCCCGGTGTCCCCGGGCATGCGGGGCCGGTGCGACTGTTCTATCATGGTCGCGTCGATCGCCGGAAAGGCGTGCTCGACTTCATCGCCGCCCTGGGTCTGTTGCGCGCGCGCGGGGTCCCGTTCGAGACGACGATCTCCGGAATCGGGCCGGACGTGGATTCCTCCAAGGCACGCGCCGCTGAATTGAACTTTTCCGAGGCCGAGATCCGCTTCACCGGCTACGCCGATTACGACACCGTACCCGACCTCTACCGCCAGGCGGATGTTTTCGTCTCGCCGACCTATGCGGAGGGTTTCTCTAACACGATCCTCGAGGCCATGGCGGCGGGGCTCGCCGTGGTCTCCACCCATGCGGTGGGCGTGTCCGATTGTCTGCGCGACGGCGAAAACGGCCTCTTGGTACAGCCCGGCGACGTGGCTTCCCTGGCGGATGCGCTTCAGCGCGTCATCGAGGACAAGAACTTGCGCCAGCGGCTTGCAGCGGACGGGCTCGATGAATGCCGCCGCGTCTATTCCTGGACCGCCGTCGGTCGCCAGATCATGGACATCTATGCCGAGGTAGTTGGACAGCGGCCGCATACGACGTTCGATGAGGTTCTGCCGCACGATCCGAACTGCCGCTTCCGCGCAGAACCGCATCTGCTCTGACCATGCCCGTTGCCCTCGCACTCTCGCCTCATCTCGATGACGCCGCCTTCTCCTGTGGCGGCACTCTGGCGACGCTGGCCGATGCCGGCTGGACGATCGTAATGGCGACGATCTTCACCGCCTCCGTCCCCGATCCCAAAGGCTTCGCGCTCGCTTGCCAGACCGACAAGGGTCTAGGTCCGGAGGTCGACTACATGTCGCTTCGGCGGGCCGAGGATCGACGAGCAGCAGAGGCGCTCGGCATCGCTCCTCCTTTGCATGTCCCGTTCCGCGAGGCCCCCCATCGCGGTTACGGCGCGCCCGCCGACCTTTTTGCCGCTCCAAGGGATGACGATGACATCGTCGGTGCGCTCGCCGATACGGTCTCCGCACTTATCAAAGACGTGTCGCCCGATCTCATATTCGCCCCTCAATCCGTGGGCGGCCATGTCGATCACGTCCAGCTAGTCCGGGCCATTGGTCACGTGGCGGGGGATGCGCCCATCCTGTGGTGGCGGGATTTCCCCTACACGGTGCGTCATACGCAGCCGCAGGAGCCGTTTGGGTCCCGCTTCGCCAAATTGCCCGAGCACGCGGTTCACTATTGTGCGAGCGCGGAAGAGAAGAAGGCGCTCGCCTGCGCTGCCTACGCCACCCAACTCGGATACCAGTTCGGCGGCGTCGAGGGTCTGCTGCGTCGGCTCGCAGATGAGGCACGGTCAGAGCGGTTCCGACTCGCGGGCGTGCTCCCCTTGCAAGCCGCCGTGTTGTTCGAGGATCATGCTACCGTTTCCTGAACCGACCCGGCCCAGGAGCTTGGCCGATCCGGAGCAGGTCGCTATCCGCCGCTCACTCCTGGAGGCTGATCGCTTCATTCCCCTGCGCCGCCTGGCGCGGTCGATCGCCATCGAACGATCGGCGGAGGTGCCGGATCCCGATCCGCTCGATGGCGGTACGGAAGCACAGCTCCTCCTTCTCCTCGAAACACCGGGCCCCGGCATCGGCCGTACCGGCTTCGTCTCCCGTGACAACCCCACCGGGACCGCCGCCAACCTGTTCCGCTTCATGGCGGAGGTTGGCATCGCTCGGCGCGAGAGCCTCATCTGGAACGCAGTACCCTGGGTCATCCACGCGCCGGGAGCCGTCAACCGTGCTCCGCGGAAAGCCGAGATTGCGACGGCCACCACCTATCTCGCTCCCCTCATCGAGTTGCTTCCGGCGCTCGAGGTCGTTGTCCTCGCCGGCCGTGTCGCTGGTCTGTCGCGTGAAACGCTCCGGCGCCTGCGGCCGGCGATACCGCTCATCGCCGTCCCGCATCCGAGCCCAACCTACGTTTGCACGTCGCCAGAGGTCGCCCAACGGATCGCTCTCGGGCTTAGCGAGGCAGCTGCGATCCTGCGGGGGATCTCTTCGTCACCAACTCAAGAGGGCAGATGACTGGCCTTCGGGACACAAAGACCCTAAATGCCGGGTCACGGGCCGCGGTCCGGCAAAAGCTCGGTCCCGTTCCACGCCGCCGTCGAGGTTGGTCGGGAAGGCCGGCGGAGGCGGACGCCGACGACATGAATTTTGCGGGAGAGCATCAGCGGCGCGCCGAGTCCGAGGCGGCCAGCGCCTTGGCGACGTCCGAGGCAGAAGATTGCGCGCCGCCCGTGCCCAAGCGCTCCTACAAGAACCGATACGCCTGGCTGGGCACCGCTGCCAGCATCGTCATCTTCGCCGTGTCGCTCGGCGTGCTGTGGAAGCTCTCTCAGCAGGTCACCTGGGCCGAATTGCACGCGGCTTTGACGGCGGCGACCGGGGAACAGCTCGGCCTGGCCTTCCTGTTCGTCGGGGTGAGCTATCTCTTCCTCACCTGCTACGACGCTCTCGCACTCCGCCAACTTAAGATCAAAGTCCCCTACAGGACGACCGCGCTCGCCTCGTTTACCAGCTACGCCGTGAGCTTCACCCTGGGGTTCCCCCTCCTGACAGCGGGGACGATCCGCTATTGGATCTACTCGAAGAAGGGGTTGAGTGCGTCGAAGATCGCGGCGCTCACCGTTATCGCCGGCTTCACCTTCTGGCTTGGCATGGGCGTCGTCCTTGGGCTCAGTCTCGTCGCCGAGGCCGGGCAATTAGCGGCGCTGACCTTCACCAGCATACGCCTCAACCAGGGCGTTGGCTTCGCGGCCCTGCTCATGGTGTTCGGCTATCTCGGCTGGGTCTCGCTCAAGCGCCGCCACGTGAGGGTGAAAGGCTGGTCCCTGGAGCTTCCCGGCGCGACGGTGTCCATGAGCCAGATGGTGGTGGGCATCGGCGATGTCTGCGCGGCAGCGGCCACGCTCTACGTCCTGCTTCCGGCGGGTTCGACCATCGGTTTCACGACTTTCGTCGGCGTCTACGTGCTAGCGGCCATGTTGGGTATCGCCTCGAACGCACCGGGCGGGCTCGGCGTGTTCGAGGCCACGATCCTCCTCGCCCTGTCGAGCCTGCCACGGGATCAGGTCCTCGGCTCGCTGCTGCTGTTCCGGGTTTGCTACTACCTCGTTCCCTTCGTCGTCGCCCTGGCGATGCTCGGATTCTACGAGATCGTCCGGCGTATGCGCGAATCGTCTCCTTCCGCGTCTGATGGGTCCTAAGCAATGTCTCCAATCCTGGAACGCTAAGCGATGGCCCGGGGCGCGCGAAGATCGGCCTGGATCGGCGCAGGGATCGCCGTCGCGATCACGACCTCGGCCGCTTCCCTCAAAGGTGATCTCGATGTCATTACCATCGCCTTTGGAGCGGCTGCCATCGCCGCCGGTGGCCTTGCCGGCAGTCTGAGCCGGCCCCGAACAGTCGCTCTCCCGGAGAGAACCGCTCGCCAGCGGCATTCCATCGCCGAAGCCCTGCTGGCGAACATCCCCGATCCGGTGATCCTTGTGGATCGGCGCAGCGTGGTCATCGAAGTCAATCCGGCTGCGCGTACGCTTCTGCCGGCATTGAAGGTCAAGCACCCGCTTTCCTTCGCCTTGAGAGCCCCCGACGTACTAGACGGGATCGAAGAGGTGCTGCGCACCGGCGCCCCGCTGAAGACGCTCTACACGACGCGTGTGCCGACGGAGCGGGCCTTCGAGGTTCAGATCGGTGCGCTGCCCATGCCGGACGGGCCGGGGGGCGGACAGCCCAACGTGGTCCTGTTCCTTCGCGATCTCACAGCGGCGCGTCGCCTCGAGGCGATGCGGGTCGATTTCGTCGCCAATGCCAGCCACGAGCTTCGCACGCCGCTCGCCTCACTTCTGGGTTTCATCGAGACCCTGCAGGGGCCGGCCAAAGGCGATGCACCCGCAAGGGAGAAATTCCTGGGCATCATGAAGACCCAGGCCCAGCGCATGGCGCGCCTCGTCGATGACCTGCTTTCGCTCTCTCGTATCGAGCTGCGCGAGCACGTTCCGCCGACACAGATCGTCGATCTCGGTCAGATCGCGCGGCAGATGGTGGATATGCAGGGGCCGCTGGCGCGCGAGCGCGGCGTGACCATCACCCTCGACGCGCCGGACGCCGCCTATCCGGTTCTAGGAGAGCGCGACGAACTCACTCGCGTGGTCGAGAATCTCGTAGAGAATGCGGTCAAGTACGGCGGCGGCAACGTGGTGGTCGGCCTCGAACGGACCTTGCGCTCGGCATTCGGAAAACCACTGATCGCACTGAGCGTGAAAGACGACGGACCCGGCATCGCGCCCGAGCATATTCCCCGCCTGACCGAACGGTTCTACCGGGTCGATGTCGCATCGAGCCGCCAAAAGGGCGGGACGGGCCTCGGCCTCGCCATCGTCAAGCATATCGTCAATCGCCACAGCGGCAGGCTCGTCATCGAGAGCGAACTCGACCGGGGCACGACCGTCCGTGCCCTGCTCCCGGAACAGCCATCGATCGGGGGAGCGTCGACGACCGGATGATCCGGGTCGGTCAGTTCCGGCTGGTGCCGAGGCGCCGGTATTGCGCCTCGATGATGGCCTTCAGCACGGGAAGGAAAGGCGAGGGGCTCAAGCGCTGGTCGACGGCACGGTCGAGCATGCTGAGAGCGGCCACCTGCTTCGCCGGGCCGGGAAACGTCGCGAGATAGGTCTCGATACAGGCATTCGCCTCTGCCTCACCCGCCGGGATGTCGGAGGTGATCAGCGCGCTCAGGGTTCGCATGCAGGTGTCGAGAGGCTGTATCATCGCCTCCCTATGACAAGGAAACGCCCCGGACGCCATGCACACGCGACGTGATGAGCCATGCGTCGCAGCCTTGACCTTCCCACGATGGGAAGCCCCACATAGTCGTGCATGGATAACGTGATCGCTCCCCCGAAGCAGCGTCCCGGCACGGGACGTCGTCTCACTCTTCCCGTTGCCGGCATGAGCTGCGCGTCCTGCGTCGGCCGCGTCGAACGGGTGCTCGCCGCACTTCCCGGCGTATCGGACGTCTCCGTCAATCTCGCCACCGGACGGGCCAGCCTCATCCTCCACGGCGACCCTGCCCATGCCGTCGCTGCCATCGGAAAGGCCGGTTACGAGGTGCCGGAGGCGGTGACGGAGTTGTCTGTCCGTGGCTTGTCCTGCGCCTCATGCGTCGGCCGCGTGGAGCGCGCGCTTCACGCCGTCGCCGGTGTGACGATGGCCAACGTGAACCTCGCCACCGGGCGGGCGACTGTGCACCATGCTGACGGCGTCATCACGATCGTGGATCTCGTCGAAGCCGTGAACGCTGCCGGTTACGACGCATCGGGCGTCGAGAACGGGGGAGGGGACGCGCAGGGGAACCGGCAAGAGCGCGAGACCATCGGCCTTCGGCGGGATCTCATCTTCTCAGTCGTGCTGTCGGCGCCCATCGTCATCCTCGACATGGGAGGACATCTGCTCCCTGGCTTCGGCGACGCGATCCATGCTCATTTCGGAGACGCAGCCGGAATGGTGCAGGCCGTTCTGGCGACGCTTGTCCTGGCGTGGCCGGGGCGGCGCTTTTTCCGTCGAGGGATTCCCGCTCTATTGAACGGTCATCCCGATATGAACGCCCTCGTCGCTCTCGGGTCGGGAGCGGCCTATGTCTACTCCCTGGTTTCGGTCCTCTCTCCCCGGATTCTGCCGCCGGGAACGGCGCATCTGTACTTCGAGGCCTCCGTTCTCATCGTCACCCTGATTCTCCTCGGTCGCGCCCTTGAGGCCCGCGCAAAGGGGCGTACGGGGGCGGCGATCGCACGCCTGATCGCCCTGGCGCCTTCCACGGCCCGAATCGTGCGGGACGGTCGCGAGGGCGACATTCCCCTGGCTGACTTGCGGCTCGGCGATATCGTTCGTGTCCGCCCGGGGGAACGTGTGGCTGCCGATGGAGTGGTTGTAGCGGGTAGGAGCTTCGTCGATGAGAGCATGATCACCGGCGAGCCGGTGCCCGTGGCGAAGGACGAAGGCGACCGCACGGTGGGCGGCACGCTGAACACCAATGGCAGCCTCGATCTGCGCGTCGATACGATCGGCGCGCGGACCGTGCTGGCGCAGATCGTGGCGATGGTCCAGGCGGCGCAGGGCACCAAGCTTCCGATCCAGGCGCTCGTCGACCGGGTGACGGGTTGGTTCGTCCCGGCGGTTCTCGGCGCTGCGTTGGTGACGTTCCTGGCGTGGCTGGCATTCGGACCGAGCCCCGCCCTCGGCTTCGCCCTGGTGAACGCCATCGCCGTTCTAATCATTGCCTGCCCCTGCGCCATGGGGTTGGCGACGCCGACCTCGATCATGGTCGGCACGGGGCGTGCGGCAGAACTGGGCGTGCTGTTCCGCAACGGTGCCGCCTTGCAGGCTCTCCGCGACGCCAAGGTCGTCGCCTTCGACAAGACCGGGACGCTCACCGAGGGTAAGCCCGCACTCACCGACTTCGTGGTGGCACCGGGCTTCGAGGCGGATACAGTGCTTGGACTTGCAGCATCCGTCGAATCTCGCTCGGAGCATCCGGTCGCGCGCAGCATCGTCGATGCGGCTCTGAAGCGGGGCCTGACTCTCATTCCCCTAGATCGATTCGAGGCTTTACCCGGCCACGGTGTCGAGGGGAGCGTCGGCGGGCGGAAAGTCATCGTCGGTGCGCGACGCCATATGGACAAGCTGGGCATCTCCGGGAACGATCTGGCGGAAGCTGCATCCCGGCTGGAGGGTACGGGAAAAAGCCCCCTCTACGTCGCTGTCGAGGGACGGATCGCTGCCCTCGTCGCCGTATCCGACCCTATCAAGGCAGGTGCAGCCGAGGCCGTGTCGGCGCTCAAGGCACAAGGTCTGGTCGTCGCCATGGTGACGGGTGATGCGCGGGGAGCTGCCAGCGGCGTCGCGGCAAGGCTCGGGATCACCGAGGTCGCCGCCGAGGTGCTCCCCGGCGGTAAGGTCGAGGCCGTGCAAGCCTTGCGGGCCCGGTTCGGACCTGTGGCTTTCGTGGGGGATGGTATCAACGATGCGCCAGCCCTCGCCGAAGCCGAGATCGGCATTGCCATCGGGACCGGTACGGACATTGCCGTGGAGAGCGCCGACGTGGTGCTGATGGCGGGTGCTCTATCCGGCATCGTCTCCGCCATTGCGCTCTCGCGTGCAGTGATGCGCAACCTCGCGCAGAACCTGTTCTGGGCTTTCGCCTACAATGTGGCCCTGATCCCGGTTGCGGCGGGCCTGCTTTACGTTTTCGGCGGACCCCTGCTGTCGCCGGTTCTGGCCGCGGGCGCCATGGCACTGTCGAGCGTATTCGTCCTCGCCAACGCCCTTCGCCTCCGGCATGCCGGAGATCGGGGATGAGCGGTTCCGTCACCATCGGCGAGGCGGCGAGGGCCACGGGCGTCTCGGCCAAGATGATCCGGTATTATGAGGAGACCGGCCTCCTGCCACCGGCAGACAGGACGGCCTCCGGTTACCGGCTCTATGCCGAGAACGACTTGCACACCTTGCGCTTTGTGCGCCGATCCCGTGATCTCGGCTTTTCCGTTGAGGATATCGCCGGCCTCCTCGCCCTTTGGCAGGATCGCGGACGTGCCAGCGCCCAGGTGAAGGCCCTGGCCGTGCACCATCTGACGGATCTGCGCCGCCGCATCGCCGAGTTGGAGGCGATGGCTCGCACCCTGACGTCGCTTGCGGATCATTGCAGCGGTGATTCCCGGCCGGATTGCCCCATTCTCGATGACCTCGCCGCAGAGCATTCGCCACAGTCACGAAGCCCTCGCCGGACGAAGCCGCTCTCCCGCTAGCCCCTGGCGCCACGTTCTGCACATGATCCGTCGGCCGCAGCCTTTTAAATCGATCTAAATGGCCTCGCCTTTGCTGGGATGCGCTATGGTCGGGAGGCTCTGCCCGAGACGAGCCAAGACGCGCGAAGAGACGTGACACCATGCCCATCGTCGACCGGATCGCAGCTCTGGCGGATGAGATCACCGCATGGCGGCACGACCTCCACGCCCATCCGGAGCTGCAATACGATGTCCATCGCACCGCCGGCTTCGTCGCCGACAAGCTGCGGGATTTCGGCTGCGACGAGATTGCCACCGGCATCGGTCGCACCGGAGTCGTCGGCCTCATCCGGGGGCGGTCGCACGGTTCGAACCGTGCCATCGGCCTGCGCGCGGACATGGACGCGCTACCGATCCAGGAGGTGCGGGATCTGGCCTATCGTTCCACCGCGCCGGGGCGGATGCATGCCTGTGGCCACGATGGCCATACCGCGATGCTTCTCGGCGCTGCCAAGTACCTCGCCGAGACCCGTGATTTCGACGGGACCGCAGTGATGATCTTCCAGCCTGCGGAAGAGGGCGGCGGCGGCGGCGAAGCTATGGTCCGAGACGGAATGATGGAGCGTTTCGGCGTCGAGACCGTCTATGGCCTGCATAATATTCCGGGCCTGGAACTCGGCCGTTTCGCAATCCGTCCCGGCCCGATCATGGCGTCCACCGACCGCTTCACCATCACGATCGAAGGGCGCGGCGGCCATGCCGCGCAACCGCATCTCGCCATCGACAGCGTTCTCGTGGCGAGCCATGTCGTGATCGCACTGCAATCGGTGGTCGCGCGTAGCATCAACCCGCTGGAAAGTGGCGTGGTGTCGGTTTGTGCCCTCGAAGCCGGCGATGCCTTCAACGTACTACCCCAGCAGGTGACCATGCGGGGCACCATGCGCGCGCTCTCGAAGACGGTGCGCGCCACCATGCAGGAGCGCATCGGCGCCATCGTGACGAACACCGCCGCCGCCTACGGTGCCACCGCCCGCGTCGATTACAGCGGCGGATATCCGGTGACCGAGAACCACCCGGCCGAAGCGGATTTCATCGCCGACGTAGCGGCGGGCATCGTAGGCGAGGAACGAGTGGAGCGTGATGTCGCGCCGATGATGGCGGCGGAGGATTTCTCCTACATGCTGGCTCACCGGCCCGGCGCCTATATCTTCATGGGCAATGGTGACAGCGCAGGCCTCCACCATCCGCATTATGATTTCAATGATGCCGCCATTCCGTACGGCGCCTCGCTCTGGGCTCGGGTAGTCGAGACGGCGCTGCCGGCTCGCTGATCGTCGTCCTGATCGTCTCGGAGACAGCAGGCCGTCGCAGCCGCCACGGACTGCGATTGATCTGTCACGTTGCGGGGCAGGGCACGCCACCGGGGAGTATGATCTCCTTCCCGTTGGTAGCGCGAACCGACCAAGTGACTTCTTTCTCGAACGAGAAGGAGGTCAACGCCGGAAAGACAGGGAAGATAGGCTTATAGGAGATCGTCATCTTTGCGATGACATAGCGAGCCTTCTTCATAGCTTCCGATGGGGGCGGCGCACCAAGGATCGTGGAAGCTGCATATTTCGGGGCGTTGACCGCCGTGCTCGAGCAGACTTTGGCTATGAGGGATCCGTCGTTCTGCTGGTAGACGCCCGCCGCCGTGAGGACGATCTTTGCTCCGCTGGCGTCGTAGGGCGCCATGATGTTGCGTCCAAGTTTATAGACGCCCTCTATTTCCGTCGTGGTCAATGTCGTTCGGGAGATCAGATCCGCCATCGAACGCGCGGCGCGATTGGCATGCTGTCCTGTCGTGTAAGCACGCGGCAACTCGATCGAACCCATGAAGAGCAGAATCATCACGGGGGCGATGAGGGCGAATTCCATGGCGGAAACGCCCGACTGGTCGGTGATCATCCGTCGACACTGAATGATCGCCCGCATCAATTCGCCTCACATTTTCCCTGCGCGTATGGCTCCGCGCGAAAGACCACCATCGAACGGATCATTTGCTCGTTGTTGGGGAGAGGCGGCAGCATCAGCTTCGACGTCGGAAAATAGCGAGGTATCGCCGCGATCGCGCAGATCGTCACGATGTCGTCTCCGTTGGGACACTCGAACTTCTTTCCGAAGCCCGTCGCTATCGACTGGCTCACATTATCGTAGGGCGAGCAGGTCACGAGGGTGTTGCTGCTCTCCGTGGCAGTGACCTCGATCTTGATCTTGTCCGTGCTGCAGTTGAACAGCGTGGCACCGCTACACATTTCCTGAATGAGCCGGATCGCCGGACTACTATTGTTGGATCCTTGCTGAAACGTGCCGGTGAAGACGGCCCGCGCCGCCCGATCGAGGGCGTTGTCGAACGAGATCTGGGCGACCATCAACATGGCGCCTTCGATCAACGCACCGAGCAGCATGAAGAACGGAATACCGACGATCCCGAACTCGACTGCCGTTACGCCGCGACGATTGCCTGGAAAATCCCGGAATGAGCGCGAAAGCAGGCGGGACGGCCAGCGGATCCTCATCGCGAAATCCGCATCTCGCTCATCTGCGACCCAATAGCCCTGAAGGCGTCGGTCAGCGTCGCGGAATTCTGGACATCGTAGAACTTGTCGGTGCCGCTCGAACAGTTGCGGAGGATGTCGCTGGCCCCTTCAGTGACCTCGACGCGGACCGTAAAGATGGTGATGCCCGCATTCTTTATGTTCGTGCAAAGGGTTGAGAGCCGTGCATTCATGGCCGCCGTCCGGGTCGCGGTCGTGTTGGCATTGGTCCACATACGATTCTGCCAGCTGAAGCCGAGGCCAGAATAGATCGATGCATTCGCGGAAGAGCTGACAGAGGAGGCGTTCTGTCCGTCCGTCATCAGGATCACGAACTTCCGAGTGTTCTTTTCGTCATACGGCACACCCTCCGCGAAGGGGCCGTTCGGCGACAGCAGATGCCATCCCCAGACCAGACCCATAGCGATGTTCGTATCGCCGACGATGGTCATCGCGTTGATCGCGTTGGTGAGCGTAGATTGTGCCGTGGTGAGGCGCGTGATGGGCTGGAGCTCGCATCCGGAATTCGGCCCGTAGCGATAGGGGACGGTGTCGCTGATCCGGCCCTTTTGTAAGATGGGATTCCTGGAATATTTCGTGATCTGGCCCTGCCGCGTCCGATGCTCGGACTCCGTCGATGTGGTCGTGTAGTCGCTCATGTAATCGTTGACGGCGTTCCGGTCCTTGTCGGATTCGTCGGGTGCGAAGAAGGGCACGAACAGGGTATTGGGATTGGCGATCGACGGCGGTGTATCCTGAACGTCGTAGGGCGCTGGCCTGCTCTCGACGCACCCGCCCCAAGCGACCCCCATTTGGCGGAAAAGGGTCAGGCGGTTCGCCGGGGAGACAAAGATATTCGAGTGATAGGAGGCCTTCGCATCCTTATCGAGCCATGACTGGGTTGCATTCGATGGACCGACATTCACGGTCATCGAGAACGGGACGATTCCGATTTTCAGGGCGTTGGGCTTAGCGGGATCGGCCTCTCTGAACAGACTCGTGACAAGGTCGTTAGCGGCTGCCTTCAAGTTGGTGATCTTCGAACCGCTCATCGATCCGGTATTGTCTAGAACGAGAGCGATCTCGAGATTGCCCGATCCGCGTATACCTGCTGCCGCAACTGAGACAGGGAAGGAATTATAGCCCGCGATCCTGGTCACGCTGGTCGGGCTCTTGGCGATGACTGAAACGGTGATCGTATTCTCCACCCGTGCAACAGTGATCTTCGTGTCGGCGTCCACCAACCTGGGAGCGGCAGCCCTGATCTGGTTCTCGGCCCTGGTCTGAAGCTCGGCAGTTGTCGTGGCCACCGGGAGCTTGAGCAGCGAGATAACTGTTGAATCGGCGGCATCCTGAAGACCCTGTTGGGCCATCGAATTCACGCCGTAATCGATCACCAATCCGGACAGCATCAGCAGGGGAACAGCGAGCAGGCCGAAGAAAATGGCGATCGCACCGTCGGTATCCCGGCGGAAGCGCGTCAGCAGGATCGTTGCAGAATGTTCGCTTCGGCTCATCATAGAGCCACGCGTAGAACGAACTTTCTAATGGAAAAGTAAATCTCTCCCGCCAACGGCTGTCGGCGAGAGATAAGGATATGGGAGCGTCAACAACTCGTAAGTTAAACGGAAGAATTTGGGCTCGTCGATACAATCGGCGCTCGATAAGATGCTACTATCGGTAGCAGTGCTTCTGCCTATTTCACGACTGACGCGCGGTACCACCAAGGTGGAAGACGCGGTGCGGGACGAGCTCACCGCGCTCGACATCGCCTACGGCCACGAGGATGCCGCCGCAGGTCGCAAAGGCCTTGCCTTCCGTGGGGGCATCTTGTCCCCGCAGCAGGACGGGTTGGCCCCGCATGAGCCGTAACGCCATGTCCCGTGAGACGGCCACCGAAACGACCGCATCGAGCGCAGTCTCCACCGGACGGAGATGTGCGGCGTTTCCATCCGGTCCGCCCTCTTCGAGGGTGGCGACGAGGCAGGCCTCAGCCTCCGCGAAGGGCCCGACGCGCGTGCGGCGCAAGGCGGAGACATGCCCGTAGCAGCCGAGCACCCGGCCGAGATCGCGGGCGATGGCGCGCACATAGGTGCCCTTGCCGCACTCTGCCGCGATGACCGTGCGATCGGGCGTATGTTCCACCACGGAGAGATGGTCGATCTGGACCGGACGCGCCACGAGCTCCACCACTTCGCCGTCGCGCGCGAGATCGTAGGCACGTTCACCGGCGATCTTGATCGCCGAGTAGCGCGGTGGCACCTGCTCGATGGCTCCGACGAAGGCGGGCAGCGCGGCCTCTACGAGCGCGCGGTCAGGCCGTGTGTCGCTCGTCGCAACCGGACGGCCTTCCGCATCGTCGGTATCCGTCTCGATGCCCCAGGTCACGGTGAAGATGTAGGCCTTGCGGCCATCCATGACGAAGGGGACGGTCTTGGTCGCCTCGCCGAGGGCGATAGGCAGGATGCCGGAGGCCAATGGATCGAGCGTGCCGGCATGGCCCGCCTTCTTCGCATTGAAGGCACGCTTCACCACCGCGACCGCATGGGTCGAGGTCATTCCGACGCCCTTGTCCAGGATGACCCAACCGTTCACATCGCGACGCTTGGGCCTATCGGAGGCTTGGCCGCGCTGCTGGCGACGACCCTGTGAGGGTCTTTCCTCGCCGGAACGGTGGGGCGACGGAGTGGCGACGTCGGGATTCTCGATCGTCGGATCGTTGATCATGATGTCCTCGTCGGCGGCGCGATGGAAGCGGCAGCTTTGGCAGCCCCGTAATCCCTATCGACGCCAGGGTCAGTTCTTGATGGGGTGTAACGCGAGGCGTCCGCTTTCCAGCTCCAATGAACCTCGTCGAGATGGCCGAACCTACGCGCCTGCGTCCGGCTCGTCCGCATCGCGCGGTAGCGATTCGAGATCGCGCCGCACCTTCTCGGACCTGAGAAGGGCGTCGATCCGATCCGCTTCGTCGAAGGTCTCGTCTCGCAGGAAGCGTAGATCGGGCGCAAATTTCAAATTCACCCGGCGGGCAACTTCCTGACGCAGTGCTTTCTTGTTGCGTTCAAGAGCCGCGATGACCGGTTTCTCGTCGAGGCCACCGAGCGGCATGATGTAGGCCGTGGCGATCTTGAGATCAGGCGACATACGCACTTCGGGCACGGTGATGACATGCGAGCCCAGGACAGGATCCTGGATGTCGCCGCGCTGCAGCACTTCTGCGATGGCGTGGCGGATAAGTTCGGCCACGCGCTGCTGGCGCTGCGAAGGACCACTAGGATTGGGTTTCTGAGCCATTGTCGCTTGGGTCTCGGATCCGGGATCGCCTGGACTGGGCGCCCCGTTTTGCGGGGGCGCTCAGACGTACCGGCCGTCTGCAAAACAAAACGGCGGCTGCAGCGCGCGCTGCAGCCGCCGGGTTCGTCAAGCCGCGTCGCTTTTAGAGCGTGCGGCGGATCTCCTCGACCCGGTAGCACTCGATCGTGTCACCCGCACGCATGTCCTGGAAGTTCTCGAAGGACATACCGCACTCGTAACCTGAACCGACTTCCTTCGCGTCGTCCTTGAGGCGCTTCAGCTGAGACAGCTTGCCCTCGTGGATCACGACGCTGTCGCGGATCAGGCGGACATGGGCGCCACGCTGCACGACACCGTCGGTGACGCGACAACCGGCAATCTTACCGACCTTCGACACGTCGAAGATCTGCAGGATCTGCGCCTCACCGAGGCGCTCTTCGCGCAAGGTCGGCGGCAGCATGCCCGAGAGGGTCGCTTTGATGTCATCCACGAGGTCGTAGATGATGTTGTAGTAGCGGATCTCGACGCCCTTGTTCTCGGCCGACTCGCGCGCTTCCTTATGGGCGCGCACGTTGAAGCCGATGACGACGGCCTTCGAAGCCTCCGCCAAGGTCACGTCCGACTCGGTGATGCCGCCGACGCCCGCGAGCAGAATGCGCGCTGACACCTCGTCGTTGCCGAGCTTCTCCAACGCGCCGATGATGGCTTCCACCGAACCCTGCACGTCGCCCTTGATGACGAGAGCCAGTTCCTTGCGGCCGAGGCCTTCCTTCAGGTCGCGCATCATGTCCACGAGCGAGCGGTTCGCACCGCCGGTTCGTGCAGCAATCCGCTCACGCTTCTGACGGGCGCGATACTCGGTGACTTCGCGGGCACGGGCTTCGTTCGGTACCACCGCCACGCGGTCGCCCGCATCCGGAGTTCCGTTGAAGCCGAGTACCTCCACCGGCACCGACGGGCCGGCATAAGGGATGCTCTCGCCCTTGTCGTCGATGAGGGCGCGGACACGCCCCCACTCGGCACCAGCAACGACGATGTCGCCGGTGAAGAGGGTGCCGCGCTGCACGAGCACCGTGGCGACGGGACCGCGACCGCGATCGAGCTTGGCCTCGATGACCGTACCCTCGCCGTCGCGTGCCTCGTTGGCACGCAGGTTCAAGATTTCGGCCTGCAGCTGCAGACCTTCGAGGAGATCCGGCAGACCGTCGCCGGTCTTGGCGGAGACTTCGAATTCCAGGGTCTCGCCGCCCATGGACTCGACCTGGATGTCATGCTGCAGAAGCTCGGTACGCACCCGCTGCGGGTTCGCATCGGGCTTGTCGATCTTGTTGATCGCCACGATGAGCGGCACGCCGGCCGCCTTCGCGTGGCTGATCGCCTCCACCGTCTGGGGCATGACACCGTCATCGGCCGCCACCACGAGCACGACGATATCCGTCACCTTGGCGCCACGGGCGCGCATGGAGGTGAACGCCGCGTGGCCGGGGGTGTCGATGAAGGTGACCATGTCGCCCGACGGCGATGCGACCTGATAGGCACCGATATGCTGCGTGATGCCACCGGCTTCGCCGGAGACGACGGCCGTCTTGCGGATGGCGTCGAGCAGCGAGGTTTTGCCGTGATCGACATGGCCCATGATGGTTACGACGGGCGGACGCGGATCGAGATCCTCTTCAAGATCCGGCTCGTCGTTGAACAAGCCCTCTTCGACATCGGACTCGGCGACGCGGCGTACGGTGTGGCCGAGTTCCTCGGCGATGAGCTGGGCAGAATCCGAATCGATCACGTCCGTGATCTTGTGGATCTCACCCTGCTTCATGAGCAGGCGAATCACGTCCACGGCCCGCTCCGACATGCGGTTGGCGAGTTCCTGGATGGTGATCGTCTCGGGGATCGTCACCTCGCGGGAGAGCTTCTCTTTCTGCTCCACCTGCCGGTTGCCGCTCATGCGCTGCTGGCGGCGACGGAACGAAGCAACGGAGCGTGTACGCTCGTCCTCGCCCGACGTGGCGGTGGCGATGGTCAGGCGCCCACGATTACGGTCGCCGCCCGGCTGCTTGGGTGTCTTGGGCGGCGTGATGATCTTAAGCGGCATGCCGGGGCGGCGGATGACGCGCTTCTGCTCGCTCTCCTCCTCGGCAGCCTGAGGCCGACCCGGCGCGCGGGCGGCAGGCGTCGCACCGGCCGGACGTGCGGCCGTGGCAGCGGTGGGAGCCGCCTCGGGCTCGGGTGCGGGAGCCGGGCGGGCCATGAAGTTCAAATCGCGCGGCTTGCGCACGTCGGCCGTGATGGTCTTGCGCGGCTCTGCAGGCGTCGGGCGAGCCGTCAGAGGGGGACGGGCAGCGGGAGCTGCCGGACGCGCGGGCGCCGCAGCCTGCGGTGCGGGAGCGGGTGCTGCCGGAGCGGGCTTCGGGGCCGACGAGATCGGAGCCGAGACAGGAGCCATCGGCACGGTCTTGGAAACGGGCCGTGCGGGCGCAGACGGAGCAGCTGCGGCAGGAGCCGCCGCGGCGGCTTCCTTGGCTGCGGCTTCGGCAGCGCGAGCCGCCTCGCGAGCAGCCTCTTCCTCGGCACGCAGGCGAGCCTGCTCCTCGGCGCGCTGACGCTCCTCTTCCTGGCGGCGACGCTCCTCGGCCTCGCGCTGGCGGGCTTCCTCAGCCTCGCGAGCACGCTGCGCTGCAGCCTCTTCCTCGACCTTGCGGCGGGCTTCCTGCTCACGGCGCTGGGCATCGGCGAGGGCAGCGGCGCGTGCATCGCGCTCCTGCTCGCTCAATGTCCGAAGCACGACGCCGGACGCCGCCCGCTGGGCGGGACGCGGGACCGCGGGAGCGGGCGGCGCCACACGGGACGCCGGAGCGACCGGTTGCGTTTCGCGAACGGGAGCGGCCGGTGCCGCCCCGATGACACGGCGCTTCACAGTCTCGACCACGACCTGCTTGGAGCGGCCATGGGAGAAGCTCTGACGCACCGTTCCCTGCTCGATCGGGCGCTTCAAGGACAGCGGCTTCGAGGGGGGTCGTGCCTGCGTCTTGTCGCCCGGATTATTCGTATCGCTCATTCAGTCCAAACCCTGAGGGTTTCCATCGTCCCGTGAACCGGCAAACTGCTGTGCGCCGGGTAAATCCGTCTCGTCGTCGTCCTGCAGAGTCGAAGCGGTTTGCCCTGCTCGGGCGTAACCGGCCTCCTCGGCTGTCGTAGGCTTGCCCTCGAAAGAGCGTAGCCGACGCCAACGCGCAAGGCAGCCGGTACTCCCGACTCCTGCGACAAGCGCCGCATGTATCACATGATCCCGACCCAAGGCCATGTCCAATTCTGCATTGGACAAATCATCGATGACCGGGACACGGGATATGGCATCGCCATGCCTCCGGTGCAATGCCGCGGCGATCTTCCTTCTACCGTCCGCGCTACCGTCGGAGGCTTGAATCACCGCTGCGACACCGGCCTTGTCCGCAATGGCGGACTCGACCTTGGCGAAACCGGCGACCAGGCAGCCTGCCTTGTTGGCGAGTGACAGGGATTGGCGCAGGTCTTCCCGCAGGATCGCTGCGATCCTGTCACCGAGGTCCGCCGGTGCGGCCGCATCCTTGGTCTTGAAGGCGCGTTGGAACAGCCGCTTCTTCAGCGCGGCTTCGACCGTGACGCGACTGGCAGTGAGCCATGCGCCGCGTCCTGGCAGTTTTGCCTTCAGATCCGTCACCACTTCCCCGTCGGGAGACAGAACGAAGCGGATCATGCCTTCCGGATTCTGCGACATTCGGGTGACAAGGCATGTGCGCATTGCATTGCGCCGACCGCGCCCAAAGCCGGAATCGAGCAAAGTGCTCGGCTCCGGCTCAGCGGCATCTTGCGCTGCATCTGCGTATTCGCCCGTCATATGGCGGTTGGACCCTTCTACGTCTTGGGCTGTTCGGCCGTGCCGGACCTGCCAAGTCACGTTAAGGCAGGGTGGCGATTCGAGGCCCGGGCACCGACCCGGTCGTTCTGCGCTTGGACGTTGTCGTCACCTTCTCCCTCGATTTCGTCGAGGGAGAAGGCGGTGAAGTCGCCTGGGATCAGACTGCCTCGGGTTCCCCGTCGGTCTGTTCGCCCTCGTCAGCCTCAACGGGTGCTTCGATCCAACCAGCCTTGACGCGAGCCGCCATGATCATGGCCTCAGCCTCGGCACGGGAGATTTCGAACCCGTCGAGATAGCCCGCATGTTTGGTGGCCTCGGGGCCGCGTCCCTCGGTGTAGCCCACGAGATCGTCCGTGGCGCAGCCGGCGAGATCTTCGACCGACTTCACGTCGTTCTCGCCGAGGGCCACCAGCATCGGCGTGGTCACGCCATCGATCTCGCGTAAGTCGTCAGCGACGCCGAGTTCCTGGCGCTTGGCATCGAATTCGGATTCGACGCGGGCGAGGTGATCCTGGGCGCGAGCCTGGATCTCCGTGCCGCTTTCCTCGTCGAGGCCCTGAATGTTGGCGAGCTCGCCCGGCTCGACATAGGCGATTTCCTCGACGTTCCGGAAACCCTCCGCCGCGAGGAGCTGGCCCACCGTCTCGTCGACGTCGAGGGCCGCCATGAAGACAGCAGTGCGCTCGGCGAACTCCTTCTGGCGCCGCTCCGATTCCTCGGCCTCGGTCAGGATGTCGATGTCCCAGCCGGTGAGTTGCGAGGCGAGTCGCACGTTCTGGCCGCGACGGCCGATGGCCAGCGAGAGCTGATCGTCGGGCACCACCACCTCGATGCGGTCGGCCTCCTCGTCGAGGACCACCTTGACCACCTCGGCGGGCTGGAGCGCGTTGACGATGAAGGTCGCCTGATCCTCGGACCACGGAATGATGTCGACCTTCTCGCCCTGCAATTCGCCCACGACCGCCTGGACGCGAGAGCCGCGCATGCCGACACAGGCGCCGACGGGGTCGATGGAGCCGTCCCGCGAAATGACGGCGATCTTGGCGCGCGAGCCCGGATCGCGGGCGACCGCCTTCACTTCGACGATGCCGTCATAGATTTCGGGCACTTCCTGGCCGAACAGCTTGGCCATGAACTGCGGGTGAGAGCGTGAGAGGAAGATCTGCGGGCCACGGACCTCGCGGCGCACGTCGAACAGGTAGGAGCGGATACGGTCGCCGGGGCGGAAGGTCTCGCGCGGGATCATCTCGTCACGGCGCACGATGCCCTCGCCGCGACCGAGATCGACGATGACGTTACCGTACTCGACCCGCTTGACCAGGCCGTTGACGATCTCGCCGATGCGGTCCTTGTACTCGTCGAACTGACGGTCGCGCTCGGCGTCACGCACCTTCTGAACGATGACCTGCTTGGCCGATTGAGCGGCGACGCGGCCGAAATCGAAGGGCGGCAGCGTGTCGGAGATCACGTCCCCCACGAGCGCGCCCGGATTGTAGCGCCGAGCCTGATCCAGCGTGACCTCACGGGCGTCGTTCTCGACCTCGTCCACCACCACGAGATGGCGGGACAGGCGGAGCGCGCCGGTCTTGGGGTCGATCTCTGCATGGACATCCGTCTCCGCGCCGTAACGGGAGCGAGCGGCCTTGGCGATGGCCTCCTCCATGGCGTCGATGACGATGGAGCGGTCGATCACCTTCTCGCGGGCGACCGCTTCGGCAATCTGCAGGAGTTCGAGTCTGTTGGCGCTGACGACAGCCATCGGATTTCGTCCTTCTCTTCGTCGTATGTTCTTCTCGGAACCCTCAGCGCGCCATCGGGCGCCCGCCGGAGTTCCGAACGAATGCTTTAGTGAAGCTTGCCGTCGTCCTTGACCCGCACCGCCTTGGTGCGGACTGGCTTGGCCTTGTTGGCCCGACTCGCCTCGGTCTCGATCTTTTCCGGCTTGGGCTTGGTCGACGCCTTGGGCTTCAGCGGCCGCTCGACCTTTTTCTTGAGAAAGGCGGGAGGCGAGACTTCAGCCTCGTCACCCTCCTCGCTCTCGTCTTCGTCCTCATCGTCCAGCATCGGCGGCGGCCCGCCGCCACGTCGGAGCGATTCACGCACGAGATCGTCGGTGAGGACGAGGTAGGCGTCGCCGAGATCGCGGAGGGGAAGGTCGATGCGGCTCGGCAGGCCCTCCTTCACGTCGGGCAGATCGATCGGCACCGTGAGGCCATCCGGGTTGGGGGCTCGGATGATCCCACGAAACCGCTTCCGGCCATCGAGGGGCACCGCCAATTCGATCTTGGCTTCGTAGCCGGCCCAACGCTCGAAATCGACGGCCCGCACCAGGGGCCGGTCGATGCCGGGGGACGAGATCTCCAGATAATAGGCCTTGCCCACCGGGTCATCGAGATCGAGCAGAGGCGAGATCGCCCGGCTCACGGTCTCGCAATCGTCCACCGTCATGGTGCCGTCCGGCCGCTCGGCCATGATCTGCACGGTACAGCCATTGGCGCTCGACACCCGCACCCGGACCACGCGATAGCCGAGGCCCTCGATCGATGCCTCGATGACCTGCACGACCCGTGCGGCCACGCCGGTCTCGGTGATCAGACGTTTTTCGGAAGTGTCCGCCATGCTGCGCTGTACGTCCGGCCTTGCGTGAAGCGATCCGGTGCGAGAGGCGTTGCGGCAATAAAAAAGAGCGGACCCGGTGGGGCCCACTCCCGAACCGCAGCCTCAAGACTGCAACCAGAACTGATATGGTATGAGTAGTCCCATCGTCGGATCGTTTCAAGCGATTTCGCGAGCCGTTCCCCGGCGGAGCGCATCCCGGTCGCTCCGTATCCGTCAACTCGTTCCAGTGAGCTTCGATCATGGCCGCCGATCCGTCATTCGGACCCGACCCGGATTGCTTTCACCCGGTTGCTGGTCACAGCCGAATCACCTTCATCCGCAATCTCACCCTGCCGCCGAATGTCGAGGTCGGCGCCTACACCTATTACGACGACCCTGCCGGCCCGGAGGCCTTCCTCGACAACATTCTTTACCACTTCGCCTTCCTGGGCGACCGCTTGCGAATCGGTCGCTTCTGCGCGTTTGCGGCGGGCACGCGCTTCCTCATGAACGGGGGCAACCACCGCCTCGACGCGCCCTCCACCTACCCGTTCCTCATCTTCGGCGGCGCCTGGGCCGGACGCTTCCCCGAAGAGATGGCCTTTCCCAACCGGGGCGACACGGTGATCGGCAACGATGTCTGGCTCGGCTACGACAGCACGATCCTACCGGGAATCCGCATCGGCGACGGAGCCGTGGTCGCCGCCAAATCCGTGGTCACCCGCGACGTACCTCCCTACGCCATCGTCGCCGGCAACCCGGCCACGCTCGTGCGGATGCGCGTACCGCCCGATATCGCCGCGCGGCTCCAGGCCGTGGCGTGGTGGGACTGGGATGCCCAGCGGATCACCCGGTGCCTGCCGGCGATCAGTGGTGGGGATGTGGCGGCGTTGGAGGCCTCGGTCTAATGCCGGCTTGCCTGTCGCCCTAGTCTTCTCGCCCACTTACGGGGCGGCCGATGCATCCTCCTCCAGGGGAAACAGGCTCGGTCTCCAAAATGGTTCGAGGGGACTTCCGACGATGGTCTCGGCTTCCCAGCGATGCAACAGGGTGGCGAGAGCGTCCCGATCGTCGGCCATGAGCGGCTCGCCGATGAGGCAGGTCCGGTCGTTAATCAACTGCCAGTGCGCATCCTCCATCACGGCCCCGTTGCGGTAATGCTTACCTATCTTGGACCAGATCGTCCGAGCCTCATCGAGTTCGCCGAGCGCAATGCAGGCGACGAGATGCCAGTCCAGACCGAGACGTCCGACCGTGGCGGGACGGGTGCGGGCGAAGTCGAGACACTTTCGCGTCGTGTCCAGGGGGCGAAGGATCGCCAGGGCATCCGCTTCGACGCGGGTGAGGAAATCGTCGTAGATCGTCGGGTCGGACCAGAACCAGCCCTGGCCACCCTCGAAGCCTTCAGAACGGGCAATCCTTTCGCTGCATCGCCCGAGTGAGGACGATGAACGAACTCCGGGCATGAAGAACTCGACGAGGTACCAGCTTGCAACGCAATAGGCCGGATTGCTCGTCCGATCGAGGTGGATCAATCGTCCTATAGATTCGATGGGGAGAAGCCAGAAGGAGTTTCTACCAGCAGCGACAAGATCAATATTTTTGTCGAGCAAATTCTTGGCAAGGCCTTTAATTTGTTTAATGGTCGTCATTTTATCGGCCTCACTTGAATGATAATTATACCATTTGATTGCGGCCAAAATTTCTTGGCGGATCTGGCTAGAAACAACGCTCTTTTTGAGCTTAGCTCCGCCGATCCAGTTTTATAATCATAGACGCAGACTGTTTGATTTGGTGAGAGTTCGAAAAGATCGAGGCGTGCTGAACCCTTTTCTCCATAACCTGCTTCATCGCCGGTACTGCTTATCGAAAATTCGACGCGCACATCGGGATAAGCCCTTGCAATGAATGTGTGTGCGATATCGACATGGATCATGGTGCCGAGTTGCTGTCTCGTCAGAAGGGGATTCAAGGCTGTCAGCCGTTTCGTCGCCTCGTCCGTTACGGCTTGCACTTCGGCGTTGCGTGGACAAGCTTGGTCGAGTGTCGTCTGATCGACCGGACCAACCCAAATGAGGGGAAGTTTTTTGTCCGGATCTGGGTCGAAGTCGTAGCGCAGTGCCGTTCTGCCCGGTGCCTTGCCGAATCCCGGCCTCCGAGCTTCCAGATAGGTGAAGAGAAGCGCCGCCGCTTCAAGAGTGACCTTGACGGCCGGAGCGACGACGAAAGCCGGCAGAAAGACCTGTTGTATTGTGGGCTGGGATTGCGATTCGGATAACGCGAACGCGCCACGCGAGAGAACCTCTCCCGATGCCCCGTCGCGGATGGTCTGAACGTCGCCCGAATTCTCGAAAATCCTGCTTTCGCCATCCGGTGTGACGACGGCGTGCTGGTCGTCCCACTCTCCGCGTCCCGAGCGAATACGCAGCGACAGAATCCGAGCCCCGTTATTGGTGACGGTTTCCTCTCGCGTGGACCTGCCTGACGTGCTTCCGTTATCGATGGAGGATCGGAGTGTCTGACCGGTTGATGGACGATCGGTCAGGCGACTGCCTCCGACGCCTCCGTCGGAGACCCACCGCCCACCATCGCTTTGGCCGGCGGGCGCACGGGGCTGGGCTGGATCGTACTTCCGGTCCAGGCTCTGTTGGAGTCGGATCAGTTTTGTCTCCGTCGCCAGTATGGCGAGTTGGCGACGGAGGGTTTCGGCTTCATGCCCGCGTTTGGAAGTGCCCCACATCGCGATCACCAATGTTCGTGTTTTGTTCTAATCCTGGCTATCCTAAAATAGGAACATTTTCAATTGAAATGCATCTCCTCCTGCTTCGTTAGGGGGATTGGCCATAAAAAAACGCCGCCCCGTGAACGGGACGGCGTCAATGACAATGGCCGGTCGATGGGTTTCGGCCCGAGGACTGGAAGTGGAGTGATCAGGCCGCTGCCCGCTCCTTCAGGAGCTTCCGGTTGATCAGCATCTCGGCGATCTGCACCGTGTTCAGGGCCGCGCCCTTGCGCAGGTTGTCGGCGACGCACCAGAACGAGAGGCCGTTATCGACCGTCGAATCCGCGCGGATGCGCGAGACATAGGTCGCGTCCTCGCCGGCCGCCTCGTGCGGGGTCATGTAGCCGCCGGGCTCACGCTTATCGACGACCAGGATGCCCGGTGCCGAACGCAGGAGGGCAGTCGCCTCCTCGGGCGAGATCGGATGCTCGAATTCGACGTTCACCGCCTCGGCATGGCCGATGAACACCGGCACTCGCACGCAGGTCGCCGTCAGCTTGATCTTGGGATCGAGCATCTTCTTGGTCTCGGCGACCATCTTCCACTCTTCCTTGGTGGATCCGTCGTCGAGGAACACGTCGATTTGCGGGATGACGTTGAAGGCGATGCGCTTGGGGAACTTCTCCATGGTCATCTGGCCAGCGGTGAAGACCGAACGGGTCTGTTGGAACAGCTCGTCCATGGCTTCCTTGCCGGCGCCGGAGACCGACTGATAGGTCGCCACCACCACGCGGGTGATCTTGGCCACGTCGTGCAGGGGCTTCAAGGCGACGACGAGCTGCGCCGTGGAGCAGTTCGGGTTGGCGATGATGTTCATCTTCGAGAAGCCGGTGATGGCTTCCGGATTCACTTCCGGAACGATCAGCGGCACGTCGGGATGGTAGCGAAAGGCCGACGAATTATCGATGACGACGCAGCCGGTCTGGCCGATGCGCGGCGACCATTCCTTCGACGTCTCGCCGCCGGCGGACATCAGGCAAATATCGGTGTCGGAGAAATCGTAGGTGTCGAGCGCCTTCACCTTCAGGATCTTGTCACCGAAGGAGACTTCCTGCCCGGCGCTGCGGCGCGAGGCGATAGCCACGACCTCATCGGCGGGGAACGCCCGCTCCGACAGGATGTCGAGCATCTCACGGCCAACATTGCCCGTGGCACCGACGACGGCGACCTTGTAACCCATCTCTCCAACTCCGCTTCGTGATGCCCTGGTTCCCCGCCAGGGCCGGGCTCATCGCCTCGGCACCGCCGGCAGGGTCGTTGGCAAGTCTCCGTGTACCGGTCCCATGAGAATCCGCAGGGTTTCCCGGTCACGACCTGATTGACCGGCCGGCTGCGAAAACGCGTCGTCCCGCGGACTTGCCGGCACGCCCCGTCCCGTTCGACCCTTCGATAGGACCACTTTGACTTCAAGCGGCGGAGCAAGACGCCTCGTCTCCGCGACTGTCAAGAGTTGTGCTGCACGCGAGACTTTCGTCGCGGCACAAACAGGACCTGCCGATAGACGCAAGGTGTATCGGGCAACGATTGATTCACCGCAAAATCGAAAACGCTCATCCGGTCACCCGGTGTGAAACCCGGCCTACGCAGCCTCGAGAGCATGGTCGCTCGCACGTGGCGAGAGCCTCCAGAAGAGTCACCAGTTTCAGGGTTTCATGCATCGCATCGCCGTACAGGACGAAACCAGCCATCGGCTCCCCAAGCGCAAGGCTCGCTCGTCATTGCGGCTTGCCGTGCCTTGCGTCGCGGCACTCGCTTGTGTCGGCGCAGCCGGGCAGTTCGTCGGTGGTGAGCCGAAACACGACGAGACGAAGTCGGGGGCGAATGTCTCGACCGACACGAATGCCCAGCCGTTCGTCCCCACCGCCGCCATGAATGTTCGCCAGGCTCTGCCCGCTGCCGAAACGGCCCCGCGTTATCGGCTCGACGATCCTGACGCCCTCGATCAGGCGAAGATCGAGCCAGCACGGATCAACCCGGCCACGGGCCAGCGGGAGGACCGTCTTTCACAGGGTAAATTCGACGCGGCGGATGCACCCTATCTCAGCCTCACCGTCACAGAGGGCTCCACACCTCCCGCGAGCCTGTTCGTCACCATCGCTCGACGGGCCGCGGACGGGCAGGGACTCGCCGTCGTACGATCCGGCGAACGAGGGTTGATCGCCACCAAGTTCGGTCCGCTCGAGACCTTGGAAGCCACGTTGAGCGGTCCGGTGACGCGGATCTGTACCGGTTTCTCCAATGCGGGGCAGAGCGGGCTGATTCCACTGACCCCGCGCATCGATGGCTGGCTCTGCGCCCCATTGAGCCAGCCGCCGGAGCCGCGCGCCATCGTCTGCGCCCTGGACAAGCTCGTTCTGAATGGCCAAGCTTCCGCAGGCCTCGAAGCGGCGTATCGCGTGTTCGAGGAACGGCGGGTGGAGGGCTGCGCGCCGCGTGTCGCGGCCGTCCCCAACCGAGAGGCCGCCGGAGAAACCGGATCGATCTCGAAACGCCGCATCCGACATAATGAGGCGAAACTGCGGCGAAGCGACCAAGCGCGGCCTTAGGCCGGGAACAACGGCGCCGCTGGCACGTCTACTCACCATGAATGGCCGAGTTTCTTAAGGAAATCGGGCCTAATCTCACACAGGTTCAACGAAGGTCCGTCATGCGCACTGCCACGATTGCCCTGATGGGCGCACTCACCCTCACCGCTGTCGGCGCGAACACCGCTGTCGAGGCGCAGGGTCGTTACGCCCCCGGTATCCGCGTCAGCCAGCCGCTGCCGATCCGCATCCGTCCGCGCAGCTGGCTCGATGCCGGCAACGTCGTCGAGGCGAATAACGGTTCGATCAGCAACCCGGCGACCAACCCGCACTTCATCACGGCCAGCTACCTGAATTCGCCGCCCTACGGCCGCAACGATCGCTTCGGCGGCGCGATCTTGCCCGATCCGATCACCAACGGCCCGTTCGTGGGCGCCCGTTCCAGCGCGATCCACAACATTGACTTCTCCGGTGTCGATGCGATCGACCCCACCTCCTACGTCTCTCGCAACGGTAACCCCTACTAAGGCCAGTCGTCGGACGATGGACCGAGAAAGGCGCCGACCCGGTTGGGTCGGCGCCTTTTTCATGTCCGGACGAGACCGCGATTCGCGCTTCAGCGCACCCGCGACTTGAGAGCCGCCACGACGGCCTCGCCCATCCCGGCGGTCCCCAGCGGCGTCACGCCCTCTCCGGCGATATCCTTCGTTCGGGAACCCGCCGCGAGCGCATCGGTGATCGCGCCGTCGAGTAGGTCGGCCGCCTCGCCGAGGCCGAACGAGTAGCGCAACGCCATGGCGAGCGAGCCGATCATGGCGATGGGGTTGGCGAGATCCTGGCCCGCAATATCGGGTGCCGAGCCATGGACCGGCTCGTACAATGCCTTGCGGCTTCCCTTCGAATCCACTGCTCCGAGCGAAGCGGAGGGCAGCATGCCGAGGGAGCCCGTGAGCATCGCCGCTACATCCGAGAGCACGTCGCCGAAGAGGTTGTCGGTCACGAGGACGTCGAACTGCTTCGGGCGGCGCACCAGCTGCATGGCGCAATTGTCGGCGAGCACATGCTCGAGCTCGACATCGCTGTAATGCTCGGAATGGACCTTGGTCACGACCTCCTTCCACAGGACGCCGGATTTCATCACGTTGTGCTTCTCGGCCGAGGCCACGCGGCCCGAGCGCTTGCGTGCCAGATCGAAGGCCACATGGGCGATCCGCTCGATCTCGCCCGTGGTGTAGACCTGGGTATCCACGGCGCGCTTGGTGCCGTCGGGGAGGGTGGTGATTTCCTTCGGCTCACCGAAATAGACGCCGCCGGTGAGTTCGCGCACGATCATGATGTCGAGCCCCTCGACGAGCTCGCGTTTCAGCGCGGACGCATCCGCCAGCGCCGGGTAGCAGATCGCCGGCCGCAGATTCGCGAACAGGCCGAGATCCTTGCGGAGCCGCAGAAGCCCGGCCTCGGGGCGGATGTCGTAGGCGACGCCGGACCATTTTGGGCCGCCCACCGCGCCGAGCAGGATCGCATCCGCCGCGTCCGCCCGCGCGAGGGCCTCGTCGGTGAGGGGCACGCCGTGAGCGTCGATGGACGAGCCGCCGACGAGGTCGGTCTCGGTCTCGAACGTGGCGAGACCGGTCTCGGCGAGTGCACCGATCACGGTCTTCACCTGGGCCATCACCTCCGGGCCGATGCCGTCACCGGGGAGGAGGAGGAGCTTGTAGGCGGTCATGGGAGCACTCGCGGGCAAGGGGTGATGCGTCGCGCGGCTGTAGCGACGGGCTCGGGCGCTTGGCAAGTCTCCCGCTCGATCCCACTCTTCCCGTCGCTCAGTGACCCGACCCCGCGAGGGCCGCCCCAGGCTTCTGATGAGTGCCGACCCGGTCGACGAGGGTGGTCGTCGCCGTGTTCATTCCGACGATCTCGACAGGTATGCCGTGGTGCCGGAATTTCAGCACCACCCTATCGAGAGCACTGATGCTGGTGATGTCCCAGAAATGCGAGGCGGAGAGGTCGATCACCACCCCGTTCAGGTCGTCCTCGCGAAAATCGAAGGCCGAATGAAACGCCTCCGCCGTGGCGAAGAAGATCTGGCCCGTCACCCGGTAGGTACGGATGCGGCTGGCCTCGTCGCGTACCGACGACATACCGAAGAACCGCGTCACCTTGTGGGCGAAGAACAACCCCGAGAGAACGACCCCGAACAGCACGCCCTTGGCGAGGTCATGCGTCGTCACGACGACGGCCACCGTTCCGAGCATCACCGCGCTCGAACTTTTCGGATGGGTCAGCAGCGTCCACACGGAGTTCCACTGGAAGGTGTTGATCGAGACCATGATCATTACCGCGACGAGGGCCGCCATCGGGATCCGTGCCACATAGGGGCCGAGAACCACGATGAGGAACAGTAGGAACGCGCCCGCCCACAGCGTCGAGAGACGGCCCCGCCCGCCGGACGAGACGTTGATGACCGATTGCCCGATCATGGCGCAGCCGGCCATGCCGCCGAAGAGGCCGGAGGTGACGTTGGCGAGGCCCTGGCCGGCGCATTCGCGGTTCTTGTTGGAGGTCGTGTCGGTCATCTCATCGAGGATGGCCGCCGTCATCATGCTCTCGAGCAGGCCGACCATCGCCAGGGTGAGGGCGTAGGGCAGGATGATCTGCAGTGTCTCCAGAGTGAACGGCACCTGGGGGAGGGCGAAGACCGGTAATTCGCTCGGCAGGGCACCCATGTCGCCCACGGTCCTGATGTCGAACCCGAACCAGACCGAGATTCCGGTGAGAACGAGGATCGTGATCAACGGTGAGGGGACGGCCTTCGTCAGGTAGGGGAGGCCGTAGATCATCGCGAGGCCGATGGCGGTCATGGCGTAGACGACCGGCCCGCGGCCGATCAACTCCGGCATCTGCGCCAGGAAGATGAGGATCGCCAGGGCGTTGACGAAGCCTGTGACCACCGAGCGCGAGACGAAGCGCATGAGGTTGCCGAGGCGCACGGCACTGGCGACGATCTGGAGCAACCCGGTGAGAATGGTGGCCGCGAACAGGTAGCCGAGTCCATGCTCCTTCACGAGCGTGACCATGACGAGGGACATGGCGCCGGTGGCAGCCGAAATCATGGCAGGACGCCCGCCGGCGAAAGCGGAAATGACGGCGATGCAGAACGAGGCGTAGAGACCGACTTTCGGGTCGACGCCCGCGATGATCGAGAAGGCGATGGCCTCCGGGATCAGCGCCAGGGCGACCACCGTGCCGGCCAGGATTTCACGCGTGACGTCGGGAGCCCACTCGCTCCGGAAGGACTGACGGTTCATGGGGAATGGCTTTCATCGTCCCCGCGCGCGAAGCGTCGGCAGGGACAGGCATCTTGATGACCGGGCGCTCAAGCGCTCTCCGGTCACGGACGGAACACGATTCGGTAGGCTTAAGCCTACGGCGGCGTCAGGCCGAGAAAATCGATGAACCGCTTGAGATGCATGAAGGCCTGATAGCACGGACCTGCCGCAATGCAACATCGCGGCAGAGTTCAGTGGGGCGATCGCATCACACCTTGCGGGCGACCGTGAAGCGTGCCGCTTCGCGCAGTGTCAGGGCTTTGTCGCCCCAGGAAGAAACGGCCTCTTCGCACATGCCGACGAGACGGTCGCATTCCGCCCGGGCGCCGTCGATGCCGAGACGATCGACGAGGGTCGCCTTTCCGGCATCCTTGTCCTTGCCGGTGGCTTTGCCCATCGCTTCGGGAGAGGCTTCGCGGTCGAGGATATCGTCGGCGATCTGGAAAGCTTGGCCCAAGGCGAGGCCGTAGCGCCATAGGGAGGCACGCTGATCCGACGTCGCACCGCCCACAAGGGCACCCGCATCCACCGAGAAGGCCAGGATGGCGCCGGTCTTCATCGCCTGAAGCTGCAGCGTGTCCTCGACATCGAGGGAGACGGCGCCGAAGCGACCTTCCGCCCCTAGATCGAGGATCTGGCCGCCGACCATGCCGCCGAGGCCGGACGCCTTTGCAAGGCCGAGAACGAGGTCGGCACGGATCGACGGATCCGGCTGCCAGGTCGCATCTGCCAGAATCTCGAAGGCCAGCGTCTGCAGCGCGTCGCCGACGAGGATGGCGGTCGCCTCGTCATAGGCCTTGTGGACCGTAGGCTTGCCCCGGCGCATGTCGTCGTCGTCCATGGCCGGCATGTCGTCGTGGACGAGGGAGTAGCAATGGACGAGCTCGATGGCCGAACCGGCGGCCAGCGCCCCGGCATCGGAGCCGCCCAGCATCCGCGCCGTCTCCACCGCCAGGAACGGGCGCAGACGCTTGCCGCCGCCGAGCACGGCATGGCGCATGGCCTCCATCAGCCGCGTGGGACGCGTGATCTCGCCCGTCTGCGTCTCGGGACCGAGGCGTTCGGCCAGAAACGCCTCGACGGCGTCGGCCACGCTCGAAAGCTTGTGGGAAAACGCTTGAGATGCGTCCGCCTTGACCGAAGCGTGGGATGCTTTTGGTGAGGTCATCGTAAGAAGGGCCTTGGTCAAGAATGGGCGCGTCGTTGTGCGGGAGGTACGGATTCAGGAACGGCGCGACGGTGCGGCAGATGACAGCGATTCGCGATCACGCCATGCGCGCGATCTCGATTCCATCCGCCAAGGACGAAGGAAGCATTGGGTGAGGCGGCTGGTCGGCCTCTTCATGCTGCTCCCCGTCATGTTGCTGGCCCTGATTCTTGTTCTGGGGCTCGTCTATAGTGCGCTGACGCCGCCCTCAACCCTGATGCTGGCGCGATGGTTGACCGGCAAACCCGTGAGCCGCGAAGCGGTCACCCTGGACGCGATCTCCCCGCTCCTGGTCCAGGCCGTCATCGCTTCGGAGGATCAGCGCTTCTGCCTACATAACGGCGTCGATTGGGGCGCCCTGCGCGACGTGGTGGATGACGACGAGGGGCCTAGCCGCGGCGCCTCGACGATCTCCATGCAGACGGTGAAGAACGTGTTCCTCTGGCCCGGCCGTTCGGTCATCCGCAAAGGAATGGAGATTCCCCTCGCCGTTATCGCCGACACCCTATGGGGCAAGCGGCGCATGATGGAGATCTATCTGAATATCGCCGAATGGGGGGACGGTGTGTACGGAGCCGAGGCGGCGGCGCAGCGCTGGTTCGGAAAGAGCGCGCGGAACCTCAACCGCAGCGAGGCGAGCCTGCTCGCCGCCGTTCTGCCGAACCCGATCCAACGCAATGCGGCCCTGCCATCTCGCGGAGTGCGTGCGGTCGCCACCCGCATCCAGGGGCGGATGAATGGGGTCGGTGGATTGATGGGCTGCCTTCGCTGAATCCAGACACGTGGAGGCTTGCCGCAACACATGTCATAGAGCCATCCATTCTCCGGCAGGCGGCCGGGGCCGGCCCGTGATGGGGCGGATGCGAGACACGACGAATACAACACCGATAGCGGACGCGACATGGCCGACAGCACAACCTTCGACCTCACCCTCGAGCGGATCGCCCTGATCCGCCGGATGGTGGTGGCCTGGAACCCGGCCGGGCAAGGCGCGCCCATCGTGCATCCCGACGCACCCTATGGCAGCACCGACCGTGACGGCGACATCTTCAACGTCACCGGCGACGATGATGGGGCGGACGAGGAACACCGGGCGCTCGGCGACGCGCTCGCGGTCTTCATCCACAATGCCGTGTTGAAGCCGGGCCGCTACGCGTATCACAACACCCTGGCCAAGCTTTCGTCGGACGATGTCGGCGACGTGTTTCGCGACGAAGGGACGGGCGAGACGCCCGAGCACGTCACCTTCGATGTGACGGCCGAGCATCTGGCGCTGGTGAGGAAGCTGAACATCGTCTGGGACGACGGCCGCGACGTGCCGGCCTTCGACACGGCCGAGCCTTATGGAGCGGGGACCGAAATACCGGCGGTGCATCACGAGATGCAGCCGGCCCTGCAGATCTTCCTGCGCTACGGCGATCTCGGCCCCGGCCCCTTCGGTAAGGCGGGCAACCGCTGGTCCGCCGTCTAAGCGCTGCGTAAACCCCTCCCCGCGACGGGGGAGGGGTGGATCCCGAGGCCTATGCCCCGAGCTTCTTCTTGCGCTGAGCCAAGGTGCGCAGCCGCAGGGCGTTGAGCTTGATGAAGCCCGCCGCGTCGCGGTGGTCGTAGGCCACGGCGCCCTCCTCGAAGGTGACGAGGTCCTGGTCGTAGAGCGAGTTCGGGCTGGTGCGGCCGATGACGTGGATGCCGCCCTTGTAGAGCTTCAGCCGAACCTCGCCGGTGACCATCTCCTGGCTCTTGTCGATGAGGGCCTGGAGCATCTCGCGCTCCGGCGAGAACCAGAAGCCATTATAGATCAGCTCCGAATATTGCGGCATGATCTGGTCCTTGAGGTGCGCCGCGCCGCGATCCAGCGTGATCGACTCGATGGCCCTGTGGGCCGGCAGCAGGATCGTGCCGCCCGGCGTCTCGTACATGCCCCGGCTCTTCATGCCGACGAAGCGGTTCTCCACGAGGTCGAGGCGGCCGATGCCGTTGTCATGACCGAGCTGGTTGAGCTTGGCTAATAGGGTGGCAGGCGTGAGGCGCTCGCCATCGATGGAGACCGCGTCGCCCTTCTCGAAGCCGATCGTGACGATGGTCGGAGTGTCGGGGGCCTCTTCGGGCGAAAGCGTACGGGAATAGACGTAATCCGGCACCTCATCGGCCGGGTCCTCCAGAACCTTGCCCTCGGAGGAGGCGTGAAGAAGGTTCGCGTCCACGGAGAACGGGCTCTCGCCGCGCTTGTCCTTGGAGATCGGAATCTGGTGCTGCTCGGCGAAAGCGATCAGTTGTTCGCGGCTCTTGAGATCCCATTCGCGCCAGGGGGCGATGACGGTCACATCGGGCTTCAAGGCATAATACCCGAGCTCGAACCGGACCTGATCGTTGCCCTTGCCGGTGGCGCCGTGACAGACCGCATCGGCGCCGAGACGTTCGGCGATCTCGATCTGCTTCTTGGCGATGAGCGGGCGGGCGATGGAGGTGCCGAGGAGATAGACGCCCTCGTAGACCGCGTTGGCGCGGAACATCGGGAAGACGTAGTCGCGCACGAATTCCTCGCGCAGGTCCTCGATGAAGATGTTTTCCGGCTTGATGCCGAGCAGCTCAGCCTTCTTGCGCGCCGGCTCAAGCTCCTCGCCCTGTCCCAGATCGGCCGTGAAGGTGATGACCTCGCAGCCATAGGTGGTCTGCAGCCATTTCAGGATGATCGAGGTGTCGAGGCCACCGGAATAGGCGAGCACGACCTTGTTGACGGGCTTCGGATTCACGTCTGACATCGGGCTCGCTTCGGTTCTCGTGGAGTCGGGGCGACTTATCAGCCGACAGCCGCGTCGTGCAACCGGCATGCCGCAGGAGACGTTGCAGAGGTGTTCGCTCCCGCTTTCCACCACCGCGTCAGCGGAGCCCGTTGCTGCCCTGGCCCCAACGGCCGAAACTGCGTAATTCAACCTCGCTTGTCACCCCACGCCGGAGATTCGACGAATGCCGCGACGGCCGACCCTCGAATTCTGGTACGAGTTCTCTTCCACGTATTCCTACCTGGCGGCCATGCGGATCGACGAGATGGCGGAAGCCGCCGGCGTCGAAGTGCGCTGGCGGCCCTTCCTCCTTGGTCCGATCTTCGCCAGCCAGGGCTGGAATTCCTCGCCCTTCAATCTCTTTCCGGCCAAGGGACGGCATATGTGGCGGGATGTGGAGCGCGAGGCGGCGAGGCAAGGCCTGCCTCCGTTGAAGCGGCCCGACCCTTTCCCGCAGAACAGCTTGAGCGCGACCCGTGCAGCCACCTACGGCATGGATCACGACTGGCTCGTTCCGTTCTCGAAAGCCGTCTACGAGACCCAGTTCTCTCTGGGGCGCTCCATCGCCGAACCGCCGGCCATCGTGGGGGTCCTCAACGGGCTCGGTCTCGATGGCACCGTGATCCTCAAGGCTGCGGCCCTGGAGGGCAACAAGGGGCGTCTGCGCGTCAACGGCGAAGAGGCACGCTCGCGCGGCATCTTCGGCGCCCCGACCTTCCTGACCGGCGATGGCGAGCTGTTCTGGGGTAACGATCGGCTGGAACAGGCGCTTGCCTGGGCGATAGGCGACCGGCCGGGAGCAATGCGTTAGGCGCTTCGCCCCCGGCCAAAGGAGGGCGCGGACGTCGTTGGAGCGAAGCGTCGAGGGACCGGCATTGGGAACTTAGGCAGCTTCCTGAGAGGCGACCCTGACCTTCTGAGTGGCCGAATCGACCTCTTCGGTGGAGCGGGCAATCTCACTGAGGCTGCTAGTGATCTGGCCCACGCCGTTGGAGGCGGTCTGCATGCTCGCCGACATCTCGCGGGTCACCGCGCTCTGCTCTTCGACCGCCGCCGAGATCGCGCTCGCGACTTCGTTCAGGGTCATGATCGTGTCCTGGATCGAGGTGATGGCACCCACCGCATCCTGAGTCGCTTGCTGGGTCGACATGATCTGAGCGCTGATCTGCTCGGTCGCCTTGGAGGTCTGGGCGGCCAAAGCCTTCACCTCGGTCGCGACCACGGCGAAGCCCCGACCCGCTTCTCCCGCCCGTGCCGCCTCGATCGTCGCATTGAGGGCGAGCAAATTGGTTTGCGCGGCGATGCCCTGGATCAAGGCGACGACTTCGCCGATCCGGGTCGCCGCGCCCGAGAGACCGGCGATGATGGTGCTGGTTTTCTCGGCCTGCTTGACCGCCTGACTGGAGATCTCGGAGGCGTGGGTCACCTGCATGCTGATCTCGGACACCGAGGCCGCGAGCTCTTCGGCGCCGGACGCCACGGTCTGGATGTCGCAAGAGACCTGAGTCGAGGCCTGAGCGGCTTGACCGGCCTGTAGCGACGCGCCCGAAGCGGCACCGGCGATGGCGTTGAGGTCGGTGGCAATGGAGATCTGCAGAGCGGCGCGGCGCTGGCGCTCCAGCACCTGCCGCGTGACGTCGATGCAGAATTTGACGACCTTCAGCGGGCGTCCGTCGCGGTCGAAGATTGGGTTGTAGGTCCCCTGGATGAAGACCTCGCGGCCACCCTTTGCGATCCGCCGATACTCGTCGGCCTGATACTCACCTCGGCCGAGTTCATCCCAGAAGCGCCTGTACGCCGCGCTTGCCCGCAGATCGGGACCGACGAACATGCTGTGGGGCTGGCCCTGAATCTCGGACAGGTCGTAGCCCATCACGTCGAGGAAGTTCCGGTTGGCCGTGAGGATGGTGCCGTCGAGGGCGAACTCGATGACCGCCTGCGAGCGGTCGAGGGCTTTGATCTGGCCCTCATGGTTGATCGAGCGCATCACGCGCTCGGTGATGTCGGATGAGAACTTGACGATCTTCTCGGTCTTTCCATTGCGACCGAGGATGGGATTGTAGGTGGCCTGCAACCAGATCTCGCGCCCGCCCTTGCCGATGCGCTTGAACTCGCCGGACTGGAAGGTGCCGGCGGCCAACGCGCTCCAGAAGGCTTTGTAATCCTGGCTCTCCCGAAACGCCGGCTCGACGAAAAGGCTGTGATGCTTGCCCTGGATCTCGGACAATTCGTAGCCGATCGCGGCGAGAAAATTCCGGTTTGCAGTCAGTACGGTGCCATCGGTATCGAACTCGATGACCGCTTGCGAACGATCCAATGCGGCGATCCGTGAGCGGAAATCGGTATTCGAAAAAAAGTTCATCACCCTATTTGACGCGTAAGGGTTGTGGCGGGCCGCCGCGCTCAGCCCTGTGTCATTCGATATGGGCGATTCCCTATCAATTGAGTTAACAATCTCTGCGACGAATTGTAGAAACTAGAAAATTTCCGTCACGGCTGCGTTATAAAGATTACGAATAAATATTGTTGCTTAATTCTGGCGCGCAAAATTCCAAGATGCTCCTAGTTTATTGCAGTACGGCTCAATCTATCCCCTGTATATCTCATTTTAATCTGCCAGAAAGTTTATCGAATATGCGCGCTGCCTTAGAATGCCCGAATTTTGCTTGGAATGTGAGGGGGGATCGTTCGAGGTACTCTCTGTGAGGAGTTAGAAGAATATTTCATCGACGGGATGCGTGCGACCTCCGGAGCGAGCACTCCCCCCGGGGGAGCAACGGTCTGGATACCATCTCGAACCGGGATTAAGAGGCGCGACACGCGACGCCGAATGATCGGTGATCCCGCACCTTCGAGGCCCGTTCGCATGTCCATCGACCGTCGAAAGTTCCTGGCCGGTTCCGCGAGCCTGGCTTTCCTTGTCGCGTCACTCCGCGGCGGCCATGCCCAGGGCTACGGCCAGACCTTCAAGGTCGATAACGACGATGGCCGGCCAATCGCGAACACCCGGCTCCCGGGTGAAATCGTCGGGGAAATCCCTGCTCTGAAGGGCGTGACCTATGTGGGGGCCCGCGAGGCGGAGATCACGCTCTACGAGTTCTTCGACTACAATTGTCCGTATTGCCGGAAGGCGGCGATCGACATGACGTCTCTCGCCGCGAGCGATACCGCTTTGCGAATCGGGCTTATCAACAATCCGATTCTCTCGCCTCAATCGGCTCAGGCGGCGAAGGTCGCATTGGCGATCCAGCGCAAGATGGGGTCGGCCGCCGCCTGGACGCTCTATCAGAAGTTGCTCGCCAGACCCGGCCGGATCGACGGCACCGGCGCGCTTCAGGTCGCCGCCACCTTGGGCGTCCCCGCCTCGGAGCTCGAGACGATCGCCGATAGCGACGAGGTGCGTCTCGCGTTGAAGGCGCAGATGCGCATGGCGGCCGATCTCGGTCTCGTGGCGACTCCCTCCTACGTGCTCGGCAATACCGGCCTTCTCGGACATCCGGGTGCGAAGTCCCTCGCTCGGATGATCGGGGCCATGCGTCGCTGCGATCAGATCGCTTGCTGACGGCCTGAACTTTCGCCGGCGGCTTGACGCCTCACCTTCGCCATCGTTCTCGCGGATTGGACTTGAGTGCACGACCGCGCGCCGCACAAGCTTATGCAGGCCCGTCTTCGTCTTGCGCCTCCCCAACACGCATGCTAGGCCCTCGCCGCGCCGGGAGGACGGGTTTCAGACCTGTATTTCGAGGCGGTTCCCATTCCTGACGGTTTCAGAGCCGACGCCGAGAACGGTGTCACGGGCCGGAACCTCGGGCCGGATTAAAAGAGAGAGTGGCGCGTGGCGCAGACCAGTTCCGAGGCGGGTTCCCCGGTTGCAGGCGTAGCAGGTCGCTATGCCTCCGCACTGTTCGAGCTGGCCCGCGACGAGCGCCAGATCGATGCGGTCGCGGCGACCCTGCAGAGCTTTGATTCCCTTCTCAAGGAGAGCCCCGATCTGGCTCGCCTCGTTCGCAGCCCGGTTTTCACCGGTGAGCAGCAGGAAGCCGCCATCGGCGCCATCCTCGACAAGGCCGGTCTCACCGGCCTCGGCGCAAACTTCATCCGGCTCGCGGCCTCCAACCGCCGTCTTTTCGCGCTGCCCGACATGATCCGCGCCTTCCGCCGTTTGGTGGCGGAATCGAAGGGGATCGTACGCGCCGAGGTGACCGTGGCCGAACGCCCGTCGGATGCCGTTCTCGAAGAGATCAAGGCGTCCCTGCGCGACGTGGCTCGCTCGGAGATCGACCTCGATCTGCGCGTCGACCCGGCCCTGATCGGCGGTCTCATCGTCAAGATCGGCAGCCGGATGGTGGATGCATCCCTGCGTACCAAGCTCAACGGTATTCGACTCGCGATGCGGGAAGCCTGAGGTCGGCGCTTCGGCGCAGGCCCGCTCCCGTTTCTCCACAGCAACTTCGTTTCGATTTAAAGAGGCCAGACGATGGACATCCGCGCTGCCGAGATCTCCGCGATCCTGAAAGAGCAGATCAAGAATTTCGGCCAGGAAGCCGAGGTAACCGAGGTGGGCCAAGTGCTCTCCGTCGGTGACGGTATCGCCCGCGCCTACGGGCTCGACAGCGTCCAGGCCGGTGAGATGGTCGAGTTCGAGTCGGGCGTGCGCGGCATGGCCCTCAACCTTGAGCAGGACAACGTCGGCATCGTGATCTTCGGGTCGGATCGCGACATCAAGGAAGGCCAGACCGTCAAGCGCACCGGCGCTATCGTGGACGTTCCGGTCGGCAAGGCACTGCTCGGCCGCGTCGTTGACGCTCTCGGCAATCCGATCGACGGCAAGGGCCCCATCGCCACCACCGAGCGTCGCCGCGTCGACGTGAAGGCTCCCGGCATCATTCCGCGCAAGTCGGTTCACGAGCCGATGGCCACTGGCCTCAAGGCCATCGACGCCCTGATCCCCGTCGGCCGCGGCCAGCGCGAGCTGATCATCGGCGATCGCCAGACCGGCAAGACCGCCATCGCCCTCGATACGATCCTGAACCAGAAGCCGGCTCATGCCGGCACCGACGAGAACGCCAAGCTCTATTGCGTCTACGTTGCCATCGGTCAGAAGCGCTCCACCGTCGCACAGTTCGTGAAGTCGCTCGAAGACAACGGCGCGCTCGAATACTCCATCGTCATCGCCGCGACCGCTTCGGACGCTGCGCCGATGCAGTTCATCGCCCCCTTCGCCGGCTGCGCCATGGGCGAGTATTTCCGCGACAACGCCATGCACGCCGTGATCGTGTATGACGATCTCTCCAAGCAGGCCGTCGCCTACCGCCAGATGTCGCTGCTGCTGCGCCGCCCGCCGGGCCGCGAAGCCTATCCCGGCGACGTGTTCTACCTGCACTCGCGCCTGCTCGAGCGCGCCGCCAAGATGGGCGATGCCGCCGGTAACGGATCACTGACCGCGCTTCCTGTCATCGAGACCCAGGCCAACGACGTCTCGGCCTACATCCCGACCAACGTGATCTCGATCACCGACGGCCAGATCTTCCTCGAGACCGACCTGTTCTACCAGGGCATCCGCCCGGCGGTGAACGTCGGCCTCTCGGTGTCCCGCGTGGGCTCGTCGGCCCAGACGAAGGCGATGAAGAAGGTCGCCGGTAAGATCAAGGGTGAGCTCGCCCAGTACCGCGAGATGGCCGCCTTCGCACAGTTCGGCTCCGATCTCGATGCGTCGACCCAGAAGCTCCTGAACCGTGGCTCGCGCCTCACCGAGCTCCTGAAGCAGCCGCAATTCTCGCCGCTGAAGATGGAAGAGCAGGTCGCGGTGATCTATGCCGGCGTGAACGGCTATCTCGATGCTCTGCCCGTGTCGAAGGTCCGTCCCTTCGAGGACGCGCTGCTCTCGACCCTGCGCACCAAGCACGCCGATCTGCTCACCAAGATCCGTGACTCGAAGGATCTGTCCGACGACAGCGCTAAGACGCTGAAGGGCGTCGTCGAGAGCGTCGCCAAGTCGCTGGCCTAAAGCCAGTCGATGATCCCCTCCCTTAGCGGGGAGGGGACTGGGGTGGAGGTGTGCCGGACCGGCCGAGACCTCTTCGACACCACCCCCACCTCCGGCTCTTCCCCACTCAAGGGGAAGAGAGATGGCGTCGAACCGCACCGAACGGATCTGGAAGTCACCCCATGGCGAGTTTGAAGGATCTGCGTAACCGCATCGCTTCGGTGAAGGGCACGCAGAAGATCACCAAAGCGATGCAGATGGTCGCCGCCGCCAAGTTGCGGCGTGCCCAGAATGCCGCTGAGAATGCCCGTCCCTATGCCGAGAAGATGTCCCAGGTGCTCGGCAACCTCGCCGCGAACCTCGTCGGCGGTGTCCAGGGACCGAAGCTCCTGTCCGGCACGGGCGCCGACAAGGTTCACCTGCTGGTCGTCTGCACGGCTGACCGCGGCCTCTGCGGCGGTTTCAACTCGTCGATCGTGCGTCTGGCCCGCGAGCACATCCGCACGCTGACGGCCGAAGGCAAGACGGTGAAGATCGTCACTGTCGGCAAGAAGGGCTACGATCTCCTGCGTCGCCAGTATCGCGACCAGATCATCGAGAGCCGTGACCTGCGCGGCAACAAGCCGGTGGATTACGAGTTCGCTGCCGAGATCGCGCAGAGCATCATCTCGCGTTTCGACGACGGCGAGTTCGACGTGGCGACGCTGTTCTACTCGCGCTTCCGCTCCGTCATCGCCCAGGTGCCGACCGCCCAGAAGCTCATCCCAGCCGAGCTGCCCGCAGCCGGCGGTACCGCTCCGGATGCCGCTCTGGAGTTCGAGCCGAGCGAGGAAGCGATCCTCGACACGCTCCTCCCGCGTAACCTCACCGTCCAGGTGTTCCGAGCGCTCCTCGAGAACGCGGCCTCCGAGCAGGGCGCACGTACCGGTGCCATGGATTCCGCCACGCGCAACGCGGGCGAGATGATCAAGAAGCAGACGCAGATCTACAACCGCACGCGTCAGGCCATGATCACCAAGGAACTCATCGAAATCATCTCGGGTGCCGAAGCGCTCTAAGCGCTCCCCGTCGCCCTGACCGCAACATATTCGAAGGACCCGTAACATGGCGAACACCGCTCTCCCCGGCGCCGGCTCCAACAAGGTCGGCAAGATCACCCAGGTCATCGGCCCCGTGGTCGACGTTCACTTCGACGGCCATCTGCCGGAGATCCTCAACGCCCTCGAGACCAAGAACAACGGCAACCGCCTCGTCCTCGAAGTGGCCATGCAGCTCGGTGAGAGCACCGTGCGCTGCGTCGCCATGGACACGTCGGAAGGCCTCGTTCGTGGCCAGGAAGTCACCGACACCGGCGAGGCCATCAAGGTGCCGGTCGGCTTCAACACCCTCGGCCGCATCATGAACGTCATCGGCGAGCCGATCGACGAAGCCGGCCCGATCCAGTCGGACACCCTGCGCGCCATCCACCAGCCCGCGCCGTCCTACGCCGAGCAGTCCACCGAGTCGCAGATCCTGGTCACCGGCATCAAGGTGGTCGATCTCCTCGCCCCCTACGCCAAGGGCGGCAAGATCGGCCTGTTCGGCGGCGCCGGCGTCGGCAAGACCGTGCTGATCATGGAGCTCATCAACAACATCGCCAAGGTGCACTCGGGCTACTCGGTGTTCGCCGGCGTCGGTGAGCGCACCCGTGAGGGCAACGATCTCTACCACGAGATGATCGAGTCCAAGGTCAACATGGACCCGAAGGAGAACAACGGCTCGGCCGAAGGCTCCAAGTGCGCGCTCGTCTACGGCCAGATGAACGAGTCCCCCGGTGCCCGCTCGCGTGTCGCGCTCACCGGCCTCACCATCGCCGAGGATTTCCGCGACCAGGGCCAGGACGTGCTGTTCTTCGTGGACAACATCTTCCGCTTCACCCAGGCCGGTTCGGAAGTGTCGGCTCTCCTCGGCCGTATCCCCTCCGCCGTGGGCTACCAGCCGACGCTGGCCACGGACATGGGCGCCCTGCAGGAACGTATCACCACCACGACCAAGGGCTCGATCACCTCGGTGCAGGCCATCTACGTGCCGGCCGACGATCTGACCGACCCGGCGCCCGCCGCCTCGTTCGCCCACTTGGACGCCACCACCGTGCTCTCGCGCTCCATTGCCGAGAAGGGCATCTACCCGGCCGTGGATCCGCTGGACTCGACGTCGCGGATGCTCAACCCCGCCGTCCTCGGTGAGGAGCATTACGACGTCGCCCGCCGCGTCCAGCAGACCCTGCAGCGCTACAAGGCCCTGCAGGACATCATCGCGATCCTGGGCATGGATGAGCTCTCGGAAGAGGACAAGCTCACCGTCGCCCGCGCCCGCAAGATCGAGCGCTTCTTCTCGCAGCCCTTCTCGGTGGCCGAGATCTTCACCGGCTCGCCCGGCATCCAGGTCCCGCTGGCCGATACGATCAAGGGCTTCAAGGGCCTCGTGAACGGCGATTACGACGACCTGCCGGAGGCGGCGTTCTACATGGTCGGCACGATCGAGGACGCCAAGGAGAAGGCGAAGAAGATCGCGGCTGCGGCCTGATCCATCGAACGCCAAGGCCTTCCGCCGAAATGGCGGACGGCCTGACCCGACAATCACGGCGCGGCCTTCTCGGGACCGCGCCGCTTTTCCAACACGACAACCCGAAGCGGGACCTCCCTCGCCATGGCCACCTTCCAGTTCGATTTCGTCGGTCCCGAGCGGACGGTCTATTCCGGCCAGATCGAGGCCGTGCAGCTTCCCGGCATCGAAGGGGAGATGACCGTTCTTCCGGGCCATGCCCCCGTCCTGACGGCGCTCAAGGTGGGCGTGATCGTGATCAACGAGGCGGGCCATGCTGGTAAGCGCGTTCTCGTGCGCGGTGGCTTCGCCGATATCGGACCGACCATGGTTACCGTGATCGCAGAGCGTGCCAACCCTTTCGAGGAGATCACGCCCGATTCGCTCGACAAGGACATCGCCGTCCTCGAATTGCAGCGCGACGCCACCGAGGATTTCGCCAAGAAGGACGAGATCACCGGCCAGATCGTCCAGCTTCAGGACGCCAAGGTCGCCCTCAACTTCTAACGTCCTTCGCTACGCTCAGTCACCCGAGCGAGCGTGAGTCACCGCATGGTCGAGGAGGAGGACGCGCTCCTCCTCCCCGGTAAGACATCCCCGCTCGAGCCAGAGAGAGCGGCTCGCGGAGAGACCCCGACCCACTGAACGGCCTGGCGGGATGCCTGCCGTGATGAGGTCGCCCCCGCTGAGGGGAAAGGTCGGCGCGGTCGACGTGCCATCGAGCAGGCCCCTCAGTTCGCGGCGAGCCTCCGTGTCGATTCGGTTCACGTTCGTCTCATCCATGACGGCGATCACCAGCGCCAAGCCAAGTAGATCCTCTGTCGCCGCGAGCCGACGCATCTCGATGGCTCCCACGTGCTGCAGGCGCGCGATGGCCCGTCGTGCAGCCGCGTAGGCGCACAAACGGGCATGCTCCTCGTTCGATAATCGCAGCTTCTGTCGCAGACGGTCCGCATCGTCGTCGTTGTCGACGACCAAGGCAGCGAGCGAGTTCACTGCCATCATCGGGCCGCCGTGATCCAACGTCGATGCGATGGCGCGTTCCAGGCGATCGACGTGACCCTCGGCGCTGATGATACGCGCGAGCAGCCCGGCCTTCTTCATTTCCGCGACCGCCTCAAGGGCGCCTGGCGCTTCCAGGAGTTTCAGAAATTCCGCACGGACCCGTTCCCGCGAGAGGGTATCGAGGGCCTCCGCCGCATCGCGCGCGGCCTGTAGGCCATCCGCGTCCGGCGCTCCGATCCCGTAGCGGGCGTGGAAGCGGAAGAAGCGTAGGATGCGCAAGGCGTCCTCGCGGATGCGGGTCGCCGCTTCACCGATGAAGCGGACACGGCCCGCCCGGAGATCCTCTTCACCTCCGGTCGTGTCGTGGAGTTCGCCATCCGCGCTCAGGGACAGAGCGTTGATGGTGAAGTCGCGACGCTCCGCGTCACGGGAGAAGTCCCGTCCGAACCTGACCACCGCGTGCCGGCCGTCGGTCTCGACATCCTCCCGCAGGGTGGTCACCTCGAAGGCCCGTCCGGCATGGAGGAGGGTGATCGTTCCATGCTCGATGCCCGTTGGGATCGCCCGGAGGGAACCAGCCGCCGCGCGCCGAATCGTCTCCTGCGGCAGAAGAGTGGTGGCGAGATCGATGTCCGATCCCACCTGGCCGAGCAGGGCATCGCGCACTGAGCCCCCGACGATCCGTGTTTCCTCCCCATCCGCCTTCAGCACGGAAAGCACGTGCGAGACGGCTGGATCCACGAGAAGGGCATTGAGCCCCTCCCGCCGGAGATCGCGACCAGTCATTGGAAATGGCCCGGAACGACCTGTCCGTTTTCGATCCTGGGTGGGACGTAGCCGCCGCGATGCTTTTCGCCCGCCAGACCGGCAATGATGAAGGACAGGATCACCAGAGCGAGCCCTCCCATGGTCAGTCGAAACACGAACCCTTCCCAATGGGCGCCGTGGCTCGGGTTGCGGCCTCTGATTGTGAGATAGAGGCCGAACAAAATGAAGGGCAACAGGAAGATCAGGACTTCTTCGACGAGGCGGCGGATCATGGAGCTTTCGCTGGGCGAGGGAAGGCCGTCATGTCACGGAAACAGGCGTTCGTGGAGATTGTTCACGATCCCCGCCGTCACACCCCAGATCATGCGGTCGCCGAAGGGGATGGTGTAGTAGCGTCGCGGGCGATCCTGCCATAGCCCGGCGCCGAGGCGCCGACGGACCGGGTCCATCAGGCGGCCCAGCGGGACTTCGAACACCTCCGCCACCTCCGCCGGATCTGGGGCGAGCCGGATTTCTTCGGTGCAGAGCCCCACCACCGGGACCACGAGGAATCCCGTCGCCGACAGATAGGGGTCGAGATAGCCGAGGATGCGGATGTCGTCAGGTCGAAGGCCGATCTCCTCTCGGGCTTCGCGCAGGGCGGCATCCGCCGGGTCCCGGTCCGAGGGTTCGATCTTGCCACCTGGAAAGGCGATCTGACCGGAATGGTCGCGCAGGTGCGATGCCCGCACGGTGAAGAGCACCGCGAGTTCATCGTTCCTGACGACGATAGGTACCAGGACCGCTGCTGACCGGTGCGGTTTTACCGGAGGGGTCGCGATCCCGGCTGGATCGAGGTCGTGGTCGCCGCGCGGGTTCGAAACGGGGTCGTCGGCTTTGGGGGAGTAGGGGAGAGGCCCCGCCCGGCCCTCTCGAGCAGGTCCGACAGCGCGTCGAAGCTCATGCGCCTTCGCTGCGAGCGATAGGGTGAAACCCGCCGCCGCCGGCAATGCCGAACCACGACACCCCATCGACCAGGCGTTCCTCACCCAGCGCCAGCAGGTCGTAGGTCGTTGCGCGGGTAAGCAGTGCCCAGAGGCCACGGCGGATATGGATATAGGGGCGCAGACCGCCATCCCCGCCCTCCTCGAACCGCAGAGCATGATCGGCATCGACGGTGACGAGATCGTCGACATTCGTGCGGAACGCGATGCGCCGGGTCTCGCCCTCACCCTCCACCGCCATCTCCACCGCGGCGAAGGGCGCATCGTCCACAACGATTCCCACGCTCTCCACCGGCGTCACCAGCACGATGCGGCCATCGGGCTCTCGCCGGAGGATAGAAGAGAACAGCTTGACGAGGGCCGGGCGGCGGATCGGTGAGCCGTTATGGAACCACGTTCCATCCGCGGCGATCCGCATGTCGATTTCACCGCAATAGGGTGGGTTCCATCGCTCGACGGGCGGCAAACCCCGCTGGGGTACCCCGTCCAGGGCGAGGCTGAGCCGGGTCAGGGCCGTGTCCGGTGGCGGTTGTTCCGACTGGGTCATGGCTTCAGGAAATAACGCGTTCCCGCATTTTTGAAACCGTCCCAATCCATGGGAATCGATGCCCTAGCGTGAATCAATGCGCAAAGTTTCGCTGCGCCGCGTTACGAGCTCGGTAAGAGACGAAGAGATTCGAATGCGAGTGATTTCAATCAAGCGCTTAGTGAATTGTGCAACGCAAAAATAATCGCAAGTGAAAGAGCTAAGCAGGATTTGCTCTTGCCGCGGAAGTTTGGCAATCAGAGCAGGCATCCCAGGGAGGGAATGCCTAAAACGCATCAAGCGTCTCGTCCCATAACAAGCCGAGCTACGTCATCACGATAACAACGCAAGGACGGTAGAATGACCGCATTGTTGCTTATCATCTTGGGCGGACTATGCGCCGTCGCCTACGGAATCATCACGATCAACGACGTGATGAAACGCGACGCCGGCACCCAGCGGATGCAAGAGATCGCCGGGGCGATTGCGGAAGGGGCACAGGCCTACCTGCGCCGGCAATACGCTACCATCGGCATCGTTGGCGTAGTTCTGTTCGTGGCGCTCGCCTATTTTCTCGGACTGAAGGTCGCCATCGGCTTCCTCATCGGCGCGGTCCTCTCCGGAGCGGCCGGCTTCATCGGCATGAACGTGTCGGTGCGCGCCAATGTCCGGACGGCGCAGGCGGCCTCGACCTCCCTGGGGGCTGGGCTCGACGTCGCATTCAAGTCCGGTGCCGTCACCGGCATGTTCGTGGCTGGTCTCGCGCTCCTTGGGGTCGCGCTCTACTACACCTTCCTCACCCGCGTTTCGGGCCTCGCGCCCGCCAGCCGTGAAGTCATCGATTCCCTCGTGGCACTCGGCTTCGGCGCCTCGCTGATCTCGATCTTCGCCCGTCTGGGAGGCGGTATCTTCACCAAGGGCGCCGATGTCGGCGGCGACCTCGTCGGCAAGGTCGAAGCCGGGATTCCGGAAGACGATCCGCGCAACCCGGCCACCATCGCCGACAATGTGGGTGACAATGTCGGCGATTGCGCCGGCATGGCGGCCGACCTGTTCGAGACCTATGCGGTGACCGTCGTCGCCACCATGGTGCTCGCTGCGATCTTCTTCGCCGGCCAGACCGATATCGCCGGACGCAACGTGCTGGAGGCGATGCTGCTCTATCCGTTGGCCATTGGTTCGGCCTGCATCCTCACCTCGATCGCCGGCACTTACGCCGTTCGGCTCGGAGCCAACCAGTCGATCATGGGAGCGCTCTACAAGGGTCTCATCACCGCCGGCGCACTCTCCATCGTCGCCATCGCGCTGGTGAATTTTGCGCTGTTCGGTGGATTCGCCACCGAGTTCAAGACGAATGCCGGCGTCACCTTCACCTCAGGCGGATTGTTCGGCTGCGCGGTGATCGGCCTCGTCATCACGGCGCTCATCGTCGTCATCACCGAATACTACACCGGCACGAACTTCCGCCCGGTGAAGTCGATCGCCGACGCCTCCGTCACGGGTCACGGCACCAACGTGATCCAGGGGCTCGCGATCTCGCTCGAATCGACGGCGCTGCCGGCGCTCGTCATCGTGGCGGGCATCATTGCCACCTATTCGCTGGCGGGCCTCTTCGGCATCGCCATCGCGGTGACGGCCATGCTGGCGCTGGCCGGGTTCATCGTCGCCCTCGACGCGTTCGGTCCCGTCACCGACAATGCCGGCGGTATCGCCGAGATGGCCGGTCTGCCGCCGGAGGTCCGCAAGTCCACCGACGCGCTCGATGCCGTCGGCAACACCACGAAGGCTGTCACCAAGGGCTATGCCATCGGCTCGGCCGGTCTCGGCGCTCTCGTCTTGTTCGCCGCCTATACCAGCGACCTCAACTACTTCATCGCCAATGCGAGCCCGACCCAGTACCGCTTCTTCCAGGGCGTGAGCGTCGATTTCTCCCTGTCGAACCCCTACGTCGTCGTCGGCCTCCTGCTCGGCGGGCTCATCCCGTTCCTGTTCGGCGGCATGGCGATGACGGCGGTCGGCCGTGCGGCCGGCGCCGTGGTCGAGGAGGTGCGGCGCCAGTTCCGCGAGAAGCCCGGCATCATGGCGGGCACCGACCGACCGGATTACGGGCGGGCCGTCGACATGCTCACCCGCGCGGCGATCAAGGAGATGATCCTTCCGTCGCTCCTGCCGGTTCTCTCGCCCATCGTCATCTTCTTCGTGATCCAGGCGATTGCCGGCAAGGACCAGGCCTTCGCCACGGTGGGCGCATCCCTGCTGGGTGTGATCCTGACCGGGCTCTACGTGGCGATCTCGATGACATCCGGCGGCGGCGCCTGGGACAACGCCAAGAAGTACATCGAGGACGGTCATCACGGTGGCAAAGGCTCCGATGCGCACAAGGCGGCGGTGACCGGCGACACCGTAGGCGACCCCTACAAGGACACGGCCGGCCCTGCCGTGAATCCCGCGATCAAGATCACGAACATCATTGCCCTGCTCCTGCTCGCAGTGCTGGCCCACCTCTGAATCTTTGCCGGAATGGCGTTCGCGGAGCCAAAGCTCAGGCAGATGCCGGAAAGGTGATTGCCGGGGTGATGATCCCGGGCGTGGTGGCGTGCGGCGGCGCACAGGCGGTGTCCGATGCTCCAGCCGTCCCCCTGACGGTCTCCCGTCAGCGCCATACCTACGGGCAACGAAGGCGCGGCCGAAGCGGTCGCGTCTCCATTGTCGTAGTCTGACGAGAGATCTTCATGCCCTCACTGCACGATCCGATCCGCATCGGCGCGATCGACTCGAAGAACCGCATCTTCATGGCGCCGCTCACCCGCGCCCGCGCCACGAGGGAGCATGTACCGACCCCGATCATGGTCGATTATTACAGGCAGCGGGCGAGCGCGGGCGTGATCCTCACCGAGGCGACGGGCATTAGCCAGGAAGGGCTCGGTTGGCCCTTCGCGCCGGGTATCTGGTCTGACGAACAGGTCGAAGCCTGGAAGCCCGTCGTGAAGGCAGTTCACGAGGCCGGAGGCCGAATCGTCTGCCAGCTCTGGCATATGGGCCGCATCGTCCATCCGAGCTTCAATGGCGGTAAGGCACCGATCTCGTCTTCCGCCACTACTGCGCCGGACCACGCCCATACCTACGAGGGCAAGCAGCCCTACGCCCAGGCGCGTGCCCTGCCGATCGAGGAGATTCCGCGTCTCCTCGCCGATTATGACTGCGCCGCGCGTAATGCCATCGCGGCCGGGTTCGATGGCGTGCAGATTCACGCGGCGAATGGCTACCTCATCGACCAGTTCCTACGTGACAACAGCAATCACCGGGATGACCGCTACGGCGGCTCTGTCGAGAACCGCATCCGGCTGCTGACGGAGGTCACCCAGACCGTGGCCGACGCCATCGGGAAGGACCGCACGGGCGTGCGCCTGTCACCGAACGGCGAGATCCAAGGTGTGGACGATTCGAATCCGAACGCCTTGTTCGGGGCCGCTGCCGCCGCGCTCGGCAAGATCGGTATCGCTTTCCTCGAACTGCGCGAACCCGGCCCGAACGGGACCTTCGGCAAGCCGAACCATCCGCCGGTCGCGCCCGTGATGCGGAAGGCTTTCGGCGGCCCGCTGATCCTCAATTCGGATTACGATCCGGCCGCCGCCGAGGCCGCCCTCGCCGAGGGCAAGGCCGACGCCATCGCGTTCGGCCGGCCGTTCATCGCCAACCCCGATCTCGTCGAGCGGATCGCGGAGCATGTGCCGCTCAACAAGGACGAGCAATCGACCTGGTACAGCCAGGGACCGGAAGGGTATATCGACTACCCGACGCGCACCGCGTCGAAGGCGGCCTGACGCGGTCCTTCCAGACCTCGATGGGTTCGACTCATCGAGGTCTGTCCGCGTTACTGCGTGGCGCCGGCTTCGGGGCCGCCTGAGGTTCCTTTTCCTCAGGGGAGCTGAACCATAACGGGCGACCCACCGGCGTGATGCGCACATCCTACAAGCTTGCCATCTTCGACTTCGACGGGACGCTTGCCGACACGTTCCCGTGGTTCTGCAGCGTTATCAACGACGTCGCTGTTCGCTATCGTTTCCGGCAGATCGATCCGGCCGAGACCGATGCGCTACGGGGTCTTTCGGCCCGCGCCCTCATTCGTGAGCTCGGCGTATCGCCCTGGAAGTTGCCGTTCATCACGCGGCACATGCACGGACTCGCGTCGCGCGACATCGCCACGATCTCGCTGTTTCCCGGGATACGGGACATGCTCTGCAACCTCGACGAAGCAGGCGTCACCCTCGCCATCGTCAGTTCGAACAGCGAAGCCAATGTCCGGCATGTCCTCGGACCCTGCGCCCTGCGCTTCCGGCATTACGCCTGCGGCGTCTCGATGTTCGGCAAGGCCAAGCGCCTGAACGCAGTGATGCGAAGGGAGGGATCGCTTGGCGGTGCCATCTATATCGGCGACGAATTGCGGGATCACGATGCGGCCAAAGCCGCGTCCTGCAATTTCGGAGCCGTGACCTGGGGATATACGCGAGGGGACGCGCTGGTAACCGCTCGCCCCGACATGGTCTTTCGACACCCCGCCGATATCGTGGAGACGATAGGAACGGCGCCAGCCTGACGATACCCCTCGCCGGCATCGAACTTGCTGGGCGTTAGGATGTCTTCAGGGAGGTCGTCCCCATGCATAGCCCAAAGCCGGGGCAACACCTGAGAAACCGATACCGTCTGTGGCCACGGATCTCGGTATTGGCCGCTGAGCCAACAGCTCATCCGTCGAATCGGGACGATTTCGGCGCAGGCGGGCAGAGCATGCGGCGGCGTACTTCGCCCGGTGGACGAACGATCGACGGGCTGAGAAACGCCTCTCGCATCAAGGATCAGTACGCGGCGTCCATGATCGTCGCGGAAGTCCTCACTCGTCTTCGACATGCCGAGGACGCACGGCGGTGACCCGTTCGACCTTCATAGGCGAGACGTGTCACACAGTATCCACTCGCGACGTGCTGGCGGTCTCAGTATTTCCGAATGACAACAAGATGAGATCCCGTCGCTCTCTCAGTCCTCCATCATCCGCAGAACCTTTTCCCCGAAGAGGCGGACGACGCAGAGAACGAGGACGGGAACCAGGGCGATAGCCCCGATATTCGGGCCCAAAAGAAAGGAAAGGCCGACTCCGAGGCCGGCTGTGAAAGCAGCTGGTACCATGGTGAACTCACAAATCGGTTTCGTTGGCTGGCGAAGCAATTCATCCCTAGCCGCATTAAAATGCTATTCAAAGCAGAAAAATTCCAGTTTTAATGTCGATTAATACGAAATATCCTGCCTACAGGATTAAAGTCTCTCATAGGACTTGAGCCCAGGGCTGCTGTGCCCCGTGCACACCCTCGGCTTTCCATGATCGAGTAACCGCTTGATCTGCCACGAAACTTAATTGGAGTCAGCGGACCGAAAGGATGGCAGCCAGTCTCGGCCGCTGATGGCCAAAGCATTGCGCCTTGAGCACCTGCTTGACCGGCTCGGCTTCCCATGGGGCTTGGTTTTGTTGAGTAGACGTCGTCCTTCGACGTGGAAGACGTGTCTCATACGCTCTAGCGGCGCCCATCAGGCGCTCACGAGCTGGCCCATTTGCGTGGATGGCTGGGGCGGGAGGATTCGAACCTCCGAATGGCGGTACCAAAAACCGCTGCCTTACCACTTGGCGACGCCCCATCGACGCAAGGCCGCGCGTTGTCTAGACGCCGCGTCGGCCCGTTGCAACAGCCTGTTCGCTCCGGCCGACCAGGAAATGGAGAGCGCGCATGTCGAAGCGGATCGCGATCGTCACAGGGGCGGGGTCCGGGATCGGCCGGGCGGTCTCGCTCGGGCTCGCACGAGCCGGGTTCGATCTGGCTTTGGCCGGGCGTCGACGGGGGCCGCTCGATGAGGTAGCGGATGCCGCGCGTGCGCTTGGGGCTGAGGCCATGGCAGTGGAGACCGATGTCGGCGATGCCCCAGCAGTCGGGCATCTCTTCGCCGAGGTGAAGACGCGGTTCGGTCGCCTCGATCTCTTGTTCAACAATGCCGGCCTGTTCGCACCTTCCGTGCCGCTGGACGAACTCAGCCTGGCGCAATGGCAGGCCGTCGTGGATGCAAACCTCACCGGCGCTTTCCTCTGCACGCAGGGCGCCTTCCGGATGATGAAGGCGCAGAACCCGCGCGGCGGCCGCATCATCAACAACGGGTCGATCTCGGCTCAGGTGCCGCGTCCGAATTCGGCGCCCTATACGGCGACGAAACACGCGATCACCGGCCTCACGCGGTCAACCTCCCTCGATGGCCGCGACCATGACATCGCCTGTGGGCAGATCGATATCGGCAATGCCGAGACGGATATGACCAAGCCGATGGCAGCTGGCATACGCCAGCCCGACGGATCGTTGAAAGTCGAGCCGGTCATGGACGCCCGTCACGTGGCCGATGCGGTGGTCTATATGGCCGGCCTGCCCCTCGACGCCAACGTGCAGTTCATGACCGTGATGGCGACGAAGATGCCCTATATCGGGAGGGGCTGAGGCCCCGCGCTTTCGCCCGGTCCCCGTTCGCATTACAGACGGGGCACGCCCCCGACCTTGTACAGACAAGCCCGCCCCGGCGGACCAGAGAAGCAACCGCCCGCGATGTTGATGCAGACAGAACCCAAGGACGCGACCGGCAAGGATGCCGACAGGGCGAAGGATCCCGTCGCCCGCCGCCGTACCTTCGCGATCATCTCCCACCCTGATGCGGGCAAGACCACGCTCACCGAGAAGCTGCTCCTGTTCGGCGGCGCGATCCAGCTCGCCGGCGAGGTCAAGGCCAAGCGCAACCGCGTCTCGACTCGGTCCGACTGGATGGGAATCGAGAAGGAGCGCGGCATCTCGGTCGTCACCTCGGTGATGACCTTCGAGTATGGCGACTGCGTCTTCAACCTGCTCGACACGCCGGGCCACGAGGACTTCTCGGAGGATACCTACCGCACCCTGACGGCCGTCGATTCGGCGGTGATGGTGATCGACGCCGCCAAGGGCATCGAGGCGCGCACGCGTAAGCTGTTCGAGGTCTGCCGCCTGCGCGACATCCCCATCGTCACCTTCATCAACAAGCTCGACCGTGAGGCGCGCGATCCGTTCGAACTTCTCGACGAAATCGAGAAGACCCTGGCGCTCGATGTAGCTCCGGTCACTTGGCCCATCGGCCGGGGGCGGAGCTTTGCCGGCACCTACGACCTCGGCAATGGTCGTGTTCGCCGGCTCGACGCGGCGGACGACGCCGGCACCGTGGCCGTGTCCGGCGTGGACGATCCGCTCTTCGACCAGCTCCTCACCGAGGAAGGCGAGGTGGCCACGTGGCGGGAGGAGGCGGAGCTCGCCGAATCCGGCCTCAAGCGGTTCGATCTCGAGGCGTTTCGCGAAGGGCACCTCACGCCGGTCTTTTTCGGCTCGGCCCTGCGCAATTTCGGCGTGCGCGACCTCATCGACGGGCTTGCCCGCTTCGCACCACCCCCGCGCGGCCAGGATTGCGACAAGCGCCTGGTGGAGCCCACCGAGCCGAAAATGACGGGGTTCGTCTTCAAGATCCAGGCGAACATGGATCCCAACCATCGCGACCGCATCGCCTTCATGCGGGTCTGCTCGGGCAGGCTCAGCCGCGGCATGAAGGCGAAGCTCGTGCGCACCGGAAAGCCGATGTCGCTGTCCGCGCCGCAATTCTTCTTCGCGCAGGACCGAGCCATCGCCGACGAGGCCTTTGCCGGCGATGTGGTCGGCATCCCCAACCACGGCACCCTGCGCATCGGCGATACGCTCACCGAGGGCGAGGAGATCGTGTTCCGCGGCGTGCCGAGCTTCGCGCCGGAAATTCTGCGCCGTATCAAGCTCACCGATGCGATGAAGGCGAAGAAGCTGCGGGAAGCGCTTCAGCAGATGGGCGAGGAAGGCGTCGTCCAGGTGTTCCGTCCGCATGACGGCTCACAGGCCATCGTCGGCGTCGTCGGTGCGCTGCAGCTCGACGTGCTGAAGGAGCGGCTCCAGGCCGAGTATGGCCTGCCCATCGATTATGAGCCGACGCGCTTCTCGATCTGTCGCTGGATCGAATCGGATGTCGAAACCGACCTCGATTCCTTCATCGGTACCCATGGCTCTGCCATGGCGAGCGATCTCGACGGTGCGCCCGTCTTCATGGCGACCACCGCCTTTTCCCTCCGCTACGAGGAAGAGCGCGCGCCGAAGGTCCGCTTCACCGACATCAAGGATTATCAGAAGCGCGCCGCCTGATCCTGGGCGCAGGCTTCATGAGAAAGGGCCGCGCGGTTTACACCGCGCGGCCCTTTCTTGGTTTCGACCGATGCCGTTGAGGCGATCAGCGGCCTTGCTGGATCGCCGAGAGGATCCAGCGCCCGCCTCGCTCGCGCACGAAGGTCCACAGCTCCAGGGCCTCCGGCTCGCCGGTCTCGACGGTCTGGTTGGTCCGAAGGTCGATCGTCACGTCGGTAATGGCGTAGCGCATCGCCACCGTGGCGTATTCCATGCGGCCCTCGCTCCATGATTCCGACAGGTCGCCCTGCAGAAGCTTCACGTTCGAGATCCGATTGACGACCCCGCGGGATTCGTTGCCACGCAGCTCATCGGCAAAGTAGCCCGCCATTTCCGGTGTCGCGAGGTTGCGCAACGCAGCGACGTCGCCACGGCCATAGGCCGCCTGCACGTCATTCAGAGCGATCTCGAAGCTCTGGAAGTCGCCCGGGCCGATATCGACCTTGCCGACGGTCGGCTGCGGCGCGCCGCGCGGAGCAGCACCCATGGCCGAACCGGCACCCATGGCGGGACCAGCTCCCGCGCCGGGCGTCGAGCCGTAGCCCGACGGGTTCGAATTGCCCGACATGCTGGAGCGGGCCATGCCGGCGGGAGCCGGATTGCCCTGACGGCGGCGGAACCAACGCACCGCGAAGGCGACGACCATCACGATGAGGCCGACCTGCAGCAGCAGGCCGATCATCGAGGCGATGCCGCCGAGTCCGCCGAAGAAGCCACCGCCCAGGAGCGCTCCGAGGAGGCCGGCGCCGAGAAGGCCGGCCATGAAGCCGCCACCGAAGCGAGGACGCTGCGTAGCGGCGCTCGTCATGCCGGGATTACCCATGGTCGAACCGGGCTGCGTCTGCGAGCGCTGGATCGGCGCGGCGCTCGGTGCCGTGTTCGTGGACGAAGGCGCGTTGTAGGTCTTCGAGCCGCGCGAGCCCATGCCACCGCCGCCGCCTGGACGGGCCTCGGCAACGGGCGCAGCAACGGCCAGCATCGCGGCGAGCGCGAAGACGGTCGCGGCGCGGGTGCGACGCGTGGAGGGGATGAACATGAATACGCCTCTGAACGAAGTCTGAGAGAGTCCCGGCGGGAATGCCGGATCTTATATGGTGACGTTCGACGACGAGTTTTAGTCCGGCCGCGCCCTGCTTTTGTGATGACGGCGAGACTTGAGAAAGCCGGTAAAGTTCAGAGAGCGGCGGGAAAAATCATCCGGACCGTCGTTCCCTCGCCGGGCTTGCTGTCGAGAGACACGGTCCCGTTCTGACGTTTCACCAGGCCGTGGACGATGGCGAGCCCCGCTCCCCGTCCGGCCTCGCGAGTCGTGATGAAGGGCGCGAGCGCCCGTGCCGCCATCTCCGGTGTCATCCCGTGCCCGGTATCGCGGACGGAAAGACCGACCGCGCCATCGCCCGGGCGGCGGATCGCCGGGTCGCTCGGCGGCACCACGAAACTCGCGATCTCGATGCTTCCGCCGGACGGCATCGCCTCGCAGGCATTGGCGACGATATGGGACAGGGCAAGATCCACTTGGGTCGGGTTGGTGAGCCCGTTGGGCAGGTCCGGTGCCGTGCGGATCGTCAGGATTACGCCCGGGGGAAGCGTCGCTTGCATGCGCGCGGCGAAGGCGGTGATGAGAGCATTCATATCGACCGGGCGGACATCCGGCGCGATCCGGCGCGAGAAGGTCAGAAGCTGGCGCGTCAGGATCGTCGCCCGCTCCACCGCGTCGGTGGAGCGTATCACCGCCCGTTGGATGAAGGGTTCCTCGCGGTCGCCGAGACGTCGCTTCAGCCCGTCGATATAGCCGATGAGAATCTGGAGGAAGTTGTTGAACTCGTGAGCGACGCTGTTCGTGAGCAGGCCCAGCGCCTCGCGTTGCCGCGATAAAGCCAGCGCGCCCTCAGCATCCCTTCGTCTGGTCACGTCGATCACCTGGACGAGGAGAAGGTCGGTATCGGGCATGCGGGCTGCGAAGATCTCGGCCCAGAAGGTCGAGCCGTTCCTGCGCCAGGCCAGCACCTCGATTCCCTCCGGACGCTTTCCCGCCAACGCGGCGGCGAAAGCGGCGCGAGCGTCCTTGTCGGTATTGGCTCCGAGAAGCAGATGGGCATCGCGTCCGACGAGATCCCCGGTATCGTGGCCGGTCAACCGGGCAAAAGCGGGATTGGCCGCGACGATCGTCGTCTTGGATTGGTCGATCAGCAGCGTGGGAACTGCGCTGGCATCCAGGGCCGAGCGAAGATCGATAGGCGGGCTCGGAGCCTCATCCCGTTCGCCGTCCAGATCGTGCAACGCCATGCTGTATCCAGGCCTGTCGGAGCGGAACGGGCTCCAGCGTTAGTCGCATCGGACGGAAGCGCCAAGACGTCACGGAGCCTCCCCACGATGTCTACTGCCGCACCCACATCACTCGCGCGATCCAGGCGATCTCCGCCACTTGGACGATGCGTTCCGGGTGGCTCGGGTTGAGCGACAGCAACTCGATCGTCCGGGCGGTCTTGCGGCGCAGTTCCTTGGCCAGCACTTCGCCGCTGGCCAGCCGCACCACCACGCGGTCGCCTTTGCGGACGCTGGCGGTGGGAGACACGATCAGAACGTCGCCGTCGCGGTAGAGCGGTTCCATGGAATCGCCCTGCACTTCGAGGGCGAAAGCGCGATCCTCACCGAGATCGGGAAACTCGATTTCTTCCCAGCCCGGCCCGCCGGTGGGCATGCCTTCCTCGGTGAAGAGCCTGCCCGCGCCCGCCTGAGTCATGCCGATCAGCGGCACCATGGTGCGCGGCATGCCTTCCCGTGCCTCGATGAGGCGAAGGAAATCGTCCAGCGTCGCATTGGTGGCCGCGAGTACCTTCGACACCGATTCGGTGGAGGGCCAGCGCTTGCGCCCGTCCGGCCCGATCCGCTTCGAGCGGTTGAAGCTCGTGGCGTCGAGCCCCGCACGGCGCGCGAGACCCGAAGCGGAGAATCCATGGCGTTCCGCGAGACGGTCGATCGCGGTCCAGATCTGCTCGTGGGACAGCATGGCGAGACTCGATCAGAATGGCTAAGACATCCAGCCTAGCTTTAGGAAAGTAGAACTAAAAAGCGGCGGAAGCAACGGCGCGCCGCCACTATCCTTGAGATGGAGAAATTACAAACTCACGACCAAAGGTAGAAATAGCCGCTGGTTGCGACGGATGCCTGCCCGTTCTATCGCGGTCGCGGTCGAACCGGAAGGCAACGCGCGATGTCAATGATCTACAAGATATGCCCGCGTGCCTTGTGGCGCGAGGCCGAGGAAGCGGGCCGGTTCACCGGTGCTCCGGTCGACCATGCCGATGGGTTCATTCATTTCTCCACCGCTGACCAAGTGGCTGAAACTGCATCTCGGCATTTCGCCGGTGTTCCCGATCTCGTCCTCGTCGGGATCGACGCCGATGCGTTGGGAGATGCCCTTCGCTACGAGCCCTCGCGCGGCGGGGCGCTGTTCCCGCATCTCTACGGCGACCTCCGGCTCGATGCGGTCAGGTCCGTCACCGATCTTCCGATCGGGCCGGACGGCCGGCATCTGTTTCCCGCCGATCTGGTTTCGCCCACTCCTCCCTCGACCGGAGCATCGGTATGATCGGCGCGCTCTTTCCCCTCGCAAAGCCGATCCTGCATGGTCTCGACGCCGAGACGGCGCACAACCTCACCTTACGTGGGCTGGCTCTTCTGCCACCCCGCAAGCCGGCCCCGGACGATCCGAGGCTCGCGGTTGATGCCTTCGGCCGTCGGTTCCCCAACCCGGTCGGACTGGCGGCAGGATTCGACAAGGGCGCGCAGGTGCCCGACGCGCTGCTCGGCCTGGGCTTCGGCTTCGTGGAGGTCGGCGGCGTCGTTCCGAAGCCTCAGGGTGGCAATCCACGCCCGCGCGTGTTCCGCCTCAGCGCCGACGGCGCCGTCATCAACCGCTTCGGCCTCAACAGCGAAGGGCTCGACATCGTGCGCGGTCGCCTCGCGGCGAGAAGCGGCCGGACCGGATTGGTCGGAATCAATATCGGCGCCAATAAGGAGTCGAGCGACAGGATCGCCGATTACGTGGCCTGCACCTCGGCATTGGCGCCGCATGTCGCATTCGTCACCGTCAACGTCTCTTCGCCGAACACGCCCGGCCTGCGTGACCTTCAGGGCGAAGCGTTCCTGGATGATCTGCTCGGACGCGTGGTCGAGGCTCGCGACAAGGCCTCTGCCGGAACCGCGATTCTGCTGAAGATCGCCCCCGATATCTCGTTCGAAGCGCTCGATTCCATCGTCGCCACCGCTTTGCGGAGGAAGGTGCAGGGGCTCGTGGTCTCCAACACCACCATCGCACGGCCCGCCGGTCTCGCCGACGCCTCCCTGGCCAGGGAGACCGGAGGCCTCTCCGGGCGTCCGCTTTTCGAGCCGGCGACCCGCCTCCTGGCAGAAACCTACCTGCGCGTGGGCGGCACCATCCCGCTCATCGGCGTGGGCGGCATCGACTCGGCCGAGGCGGCCTGGACCAAGATCCTCGCAGGGGCGAGCCTGCTGCAGCTCTACTCTGCGCTGGTCTATGCCGGTCCCGGGCTCGTCGGATCGATCAAAGCCGGCTTGCTCAGAAAACTCGCCGCGGAAGGTGCTCGCGACCTGTCGACGATCGTCGGCCGGGACGCGGCGACGCTGGCCAAACTCGGGACAGCTGCCGCTTAGTCTTTCGAGAAAGCCCGGATCCTCGGCGTCTTACTCCAAAAGGGTGATGACGCGGCAGGACCGTCTTCCGCATCGCGGCACGACCCTCTGTCGGCCGGGTGCTACTCAAGACGCGCGAGATCTAACCCGGCTTTCGTCGCATGCGGTTCATGCGTCTGACGCGGGGTCGAGTTTAGAACTTCGAAAGACTGCTCGGTTTCGCGCCAATGCATCGTCGTAAGCGCATGACTGGCCCGCGTTTATCCGTGTTTGAGTGACCCGTGTGCGGTGCGATATCGCTGGTGGTAGAGGACGTGGTTTCGCATGGCGATTCCGCCGTCCAGGCCATTTTTTGCCGAGCCAGGATCGTACATGGATCACCCGGTCGCGTCCCCCAAGCGTTCCTCCGCCGCTGGCGGTTGGGGCGCGCTAAAGAGCTGCGGCAAGCACCTGCTGAGCAGCCGCGCCCCGCTCTCCGGGGCCCGCGCCATGCTCAAGGCCAACCAGCCCGATGGGTTCGATTGTCCCGGCTGCGCCTGGGGTGACCCGGCGCACGGTTCCTCGTTCGAGTTCTGTGAGAACGGCGTGAAGGCCGTCTCATGGGAGGCGACCGACAAGCGTACGCCGCCGAAGTTCTTCGCGAAGCACACGGTGACGTCGCTGCGGACATGGACGGATTACGCCCTGGAAGGCGAGGGCCGCCTGACGCATCCCATGCGCTACGACGCAGCGAGCGACCGCTACCTGCCGGTCAGCTGGGATGCGGCCTTCACCGAGATCGGCGCCACCCTGCGTGGTCTCGACAGCCCCGACCGGGCCGAGTTCTACACCTCCGGCCGCGCCTCCAACGAGGCCGCTTACATCTACCAGCTGTTCGCCCGGCTCTACGGCACCAACAACTTCCCCGATTGCTCCAACATGTGCCACGAGGCCAGCGGCATCGCCCTCCAGGCGGCCATCGGCATCGGCAAGGGCACCGTGCTGCTCGAGGATTTCGAGAAGGCGGACGCGATCTTCGTGGTCGGCCAGAACCCCGGCACCAACCATCCGCGCATGCTCGGCGACCTTCGCAAGGCGGCGACCCGCGGCGCCCGCGTCGTGGTCTACAACCCCGTGCGCGAGCGCGGTCTGGAGCGTTTCGCCGATCCGCAGAACACGGTTGAGATGCTACGCGGTGCCAGCGCCCCGGTGGCGAGCCATTATTACCAGCCGCGTCCGGGCGGCGACATGGCGGTGTTCCGCGGCATCGCCAAGGCGGTCTTCGCCGCCGACGACGCGGCGCTCGCCGCTGGCCGGCCTTCCGTCCTGGATCGCGCCTTCCTGAGCCACCATGCCGAGGGGCATGAGGCCTATCGCGCGGTCGTGGAGGCGACCACCTGGGAGGCTATCGAGGACCAGTCCGGCCTCTCCCGCGCCGACATCGAGGTGGCGGCCGACGTCTATCTCGGTGCCGACAAGGTCATCTGCACCTGGGCCATGGGAGTGACCCAGCACAAACACTCGGTGGCCACCATCCGGGAGATGACCAACGTCATGCTCCTGCGCGGCAATATCGGACGTCCCGGTGCTGGACTCTGCCCCGTGCGCGGCCATTCCAACGTGCAGGGTGACCGCACGGTGGGCATCAACGAGAAGCCGCCGGCCGCCCTGCTCGACGCCCTGGAGCGTGAGATCGGCTTCGTCGCCCCGCGCAAGCACGGCCACAACGTCATCGGCGCCATCGGCGCCATGCTCGACGGATCGTCGAAGGCCTTCATCGGGCTCGGCGGCAATTTCGCCCGCGCCACGCCGGATACGGCGCTGGTAGCCAAGGCGCTCGCTTCCTGCGAGCTCACCGTCCATATCGCGACGAAGCTCAACCACTCGCATCTGGTGCCGGGCCGGGTCGCCTACCTGCTGCCTTGCATCGGCCGCACCGAGATCGACCGGAATTCGAAGGGCAAGATTCAGATCGTTACGGTCGAGGATTCCATGAGCATGGTCCACGGCTCGGGCGGCATCAACAAGCCTGCCTCGTCGGAGCTGCGCTCCGAGATCGCGATCATCGCCGGCATGGCTGCCGCCACCGTCGGGTCGGACAAGGTCGATTGGGCGGCGCTCGCCGACGATTATGACGGCATCCGCGCGCTGATCGAGCGGACCATTCCGGGTTTTACCGGCTACAACGCCCGTGTCCGCCGCCCGCGCGGGTTCATGCTGCGCAACCTCGCCGCCGAGCGCAATTTCGAGACGACCACCGGCAAGGCGAATTTCTCGGCCGAACATTTGCCCGAGGCGACGGAGCACCAGCAGGCGCGGACGAAGGCCGGCACCTTCGTGCTGCAGACCTTCCGCAGCCACGATCAGTACAACACCACCGTCTATGGCCTCGACGACCGCTATCGCGGGGTCTACGGCGAGCGTCAGGTGCTGTTCGCGCATCCCGACGATCTGGCCGAGATCCGTGCCGTCGCAGGCGACCGCGTCGATATCGTCGGCACCCATGACGACGGCGTGGTGCGGGTGGCCGAAGGCTTCCGTCTCGTACCGTTCGACATGCCGCGCGGCAGTCTCGCCGGTTACTACCCGGAGCTCAACGTGCTCGTTCCCCTGTCGTCCTTCGGCAAGGAGAGCGACACGCCGACGTCGAAATCAGTGATGGTGTCGCTTCGCCGTCCGGCGGAGGCAGCGTGAGCGAGCCTCCTGCCGATGCCGAGACCTTTCTCGCCGTCACCGATTCCATCGCCGACCTCCAGCCCGGCCTCTCCACCTTGGAGGCCGGGCTGCTCGCGGGCCTTCATCTGAAGCTCGCCGCCGACAGCCGAAGCTTCGCCCGCGTCTTCGGCGTCGAGCACGCCCTCGTCCTGCGTGCGGTGGAGACCCTGTCCGGGGAGGCCGAGCTTCTGGCGGTCACCGAGCGCAATCAGAAAACCCAGCGGGCGCGCTACGAGGCGACCCCGGCGGGTCTCGCCATCCTGGATCACCTGCACGGCTGAGTCTCTGGATTGCCGTCGTCAGCTTCCGTAGCTCTGGATCAGCGATCCGGCTACGAGGGTCCAGCCGTCGACCAGCACGAAGAAGATCAGCTTGAACGGCAGGGCCACCGTCGCCGGCGGCACCATCATCATGCCCACCGCCATCAGGATCGAGGCGACGACCAGATCGATGACGAGGAAGGGGATGAAGAGCAGGAAGCCGATTTCGAAGGCGCGGCGCAACTCCGAAATCATGAAGGCCGGCGTGACGATCTCCAGGCCGATGGCTTCCGGCCCGGCGGGGGTGGGGGCCTTCGCCATGTCGAGGAACAGCTTCAGGTCCTTCTCGCGCACGTTGCGCAGCATGAAGGTCTTGAACGGAGCCGAGGCCCTCTCGAACGCCACGCCCTGGGTGATCTGGCCCGCGATCAGCGGCTCGATCCCGGTGCGATAGGCCTCGCGCGCCGTCGGCGCCATCACGAAGGCGGTGAGGAACAGCGCGAGGCTGGTGATCACGGCGTTCGGCGGCGCGCTCTGAGTCCCAAGGGCCGAACGCAGGATCGACAACACCACGACGATTCGCGTGAACGAGGTCGCCATCACCAGCACCGAGGGCGCCAGCGCCAGGACGGTGATGAGGGCGACGAGCTGGAGCGCTCGCTCGGTGACGCCGCCCTGACCGAGATCGACCGAAAGGCTCTGTGCCGTGGCCGCGCCGATGCCGGCGGCCAGGAAGCCGCCCGCCGCCAGCACGAGTCCGGCGGAACGGAGGGAAACGGAGGTGGTTCGGGTCAGGGGTGCCATGGCGGGGCGCAACCTGCGTCGGCCTGAGCTTGGGTGCAAGCGCCCAAGGCCTGGAAGCCCCTTCGTTGAAAACCAGAGTGACACCGTGGCGAAAATGCCGACGGGACACTTTGCGCTCGCTTGCCGGGATGACTAGGTTCCCCCCGCACAGGCCCGGACGACACCGAAGGACGACCATGACGAGCGCAACCGCCACCGAGACCCGGGACATCGGACCGTTCGCCGAGGCCGTATGGGACACGCCGTTCGGCATTCCGCCCTTCGAGCGGATCCGGCCGGAACATTACCTCCCCGCCTTCGAAGCCGCACTCGACGCCCACGATGCCGAGATCGCCGCTATTGCCGGCAACACCGAGCCGGCACGTTTCGCCAACACCGTCGAGGCCCTGGAGCGCGCCGGCCTCGATCTCGACCGCGTCGCCTCCGTCTTCTTCAACCTCAGCGGCAGCAACACCAGCCCCGAGCTCCAGGCGGTGGAGCGGGCGATCACCCCACGCCTCGCGCGCCATGGCAGCGCGATCTATCTCAACCCGCTGCTCTGGGCGCGGCTCTCCGCCGTCGATCCGGATACGGAGGCACTCGGCGACGAGGAGCGCCGCGTGCTCGACCGCTACCGCACGCGCTTTCGCCGCGCCGGTGCCGATCTTGCCGCTGAGGCGAAGACCCGGATGGCGGAGATCGCGGGGCGGATGGCCGAACTCGGGACCACGTTCAGCCAGAACCTGCTGGCCGATGAGGGCGCGTTCATCCTCCCCCTCGACGGTGAGGAGGATCTCGCCGGGCTCCCCGAGTTCCTTCGCTCCGCTGCCGCCAGCGCCGCCAAGGATCGGGGCGACGAGCATGCGCACATCATCACCCTGTCGCGCTCGCTGATCGAGCCGTTCCTGGTGTTCTCGACCCGGCGTGACCTGCGCGAGAAGGCCTATCAGGCTTGGATCCGGCGTGGCGAGAGCGGCGGCGCCACGGACAACCGGGCCATCATCGCCGAGATCATCGCCCTCCGCGCGGAGCGGGCCCGCCTGCTCGGCTTCGACAGCTTTGCCCATTTCAAACTGTCGGACACCATGGCGGGCTCGCCCGACGCCGCGATGGAATTGCTGCGCAACGTCTGGACGCCGGCCCATGCCCGTGCCGGCACCGAGCGCGACCGCCTGCAGGCCCTGGCCACGTCCGAAGGGGCCAATATCGCCCTGGGGCCGCATGATTGGCGCCACTATGCCGAGAAGCTGCGGCGGGCCGAGCACGATCTCGACGAGGGCGAGATCAAGCCCTACCTGCCCCTCGACGGTGTCATCGCGGCCTCCTTCGACACGGCTTCGCGCTTGTTCGACCTGCGCTTCGAGGAACTCACCGACTTTCCCCGCTACCACCCCGATGTGCGGGCCTGGGTGGTGCGCAATGCCGACGGGTCCGAGGTCGGCATCTTCCTCGGCGATTATTTCGCCAGGTCTTCGAAGCGCAGCGGTGCCTGGATGAGCGCCTTCCGCTCACAGGAGCGGCTCAACGGCACCATCACGCCGATCATCGTCAACGTGATGAACTTCGCCAAGGCGCCGGAGGGTGAGACACCGCTGCTCTCCTTCGACGACGCGCGCACCCTGTTCCACGAGTTCGGCCATGCGCTCCACGGCCTTCTCTCGGACGTCACCTATCCGCTCCTCTCGGGCACGGCGGTGGCCGGCGATTTCGTGGAACTGCCCTCGCAGCTCTATGAGCACTGGCTCGAACAGCCTCAGGTCCTGCGCGCCCATGCCAGGCATCACCGCACCGGCGAGCCGATGCCGGAGGAGTTGCTGAAGCGCCTCTTGGCGGCGCGGGCCTTCAACCAGGGCTTCTCCACCATCGAATACACCGCCTCGGCCATCGTCGACATGACGCTGCACCTGTCGAGCGGCGGCGAGGACGGGCTCGATGTCCTGGCCTTCGAGGCCGACGCGCTTCAGCGCATCGGCATGCCGGCGGAGATCTCCATGCGGCACCGCTCGCCGCATTTCGCCCATATCTTCTCCGGCGACGGTTATGCGGCGGGATATTACAGCTACCTCTGGTCCGAGGTGCTCGATGCCGACGCTTTCGACGCGTTCCGCGAGGCGGGCGATATCTTCGATCCCGAGACGGCGGCGCGGCTGCGCAAGTTCGTCTACGGCGCCGGAAACCTGCGCGATCCCGGTGAGGCCTACATCGCCTTCCGCGGCCGCCTGCCGAGCATCGATCCGCTGCTGCGCAAGCGCGGCTTGGCGGCTGCCTGATTCAGGAGAGGTAGTTCGTCAGAGTCAGTTTCGAGAGCATCGAGGTCACTTGGTAGCTCGCCTGAAGCTGGTTCTGGAGTGCCAGGAGCTTCGCGGTGACTCCCTCGAGGGAGACCGTATCGACGCCGTCGAGACTGTCATGAAGGGCGGCCCTGGCGGCGCGGTTGTCGGCCTTCGTCTCCGTCATGGTCTTGGCCGCCAGGCTGAGATCGCTGGCGATGGACTGTATTCCCTCGCGCCCGGCGGTGGAGGTGAGGAGCGAGCGTGAACGTTCCGAGACGGCGAGGTAGCGTGCCGCCTCCGGCGTTCCGGTCTGCGTAGTGGTGAAGCTTTGCACCGCGACCTGCGCGATCCCGGCGAGGACCGCGCGGATCGGCGCCTCGTTGGCCTGGGCTCCGATTCCGATCTTCCGGTCCGAACCGATCTGCACCGACGCCGTCGCCCGTGGATCGGTCGAGGTATCGTCGCCGGTGTACCAGATGACGGTCGTGGTGCTGGCCCCTTCCGCGTAGCCGTTCCCGTCCGCCGATACGCGGCGCGGTGCAAACCCCTCGGTCTTCGACCCGGCGAAGAAATCCTGGGTGGCGCGCGACGCCGAACTCGCCGAGAGGGTCGTCCCTGCCGTCTCCTTCAGCGCGTTCGACAGGGCGGTGGAGATGTTGGCCGCGACGTCACCGGTCAACGAGAACTCGGTGGTGGACTTCGCATCCGCATTCGCCTTCGCGGTCAGCGTGATCGTCTGCGTGGTACCGTCGCGAAGCGCGAGCTTGAAGGTCAGCGTGTCACCCGCTGCCGGAGGGGCTTTTACGGCCAGCTCCACCGAGGCCGGCGTGCCGGTGCCGAAATTCGCGGCGAGCCCGAGGGAGGCCTTGCCCTGGATGCTGGCAACGGCCTGGTTCTCGAATCTCTTGGTGAGGGCGGCGGCGGTGTCGGTGGCAGTGCCGAGCGGAATCGTATTCGTGGCGTCCGCCGGAGGATTGGCGGTAACGATCAGGTCGGTGAAAGTCTGGGTTCCGTCGGGCTGGTTGATCGCCACGCGAATGCGGTCGCCTTCCGCCGGCGCATTGGCCACGGAGAAGGACACGGCCGGATTCGTGCGCGCCGTCATCGGCCCCGCCGTGATGGCCGCCGGGTTCGAGCTGGCCGCAGAGACGAGGCTGAAGCCGAAATTCGCGCGCGCTTCCGTGCCTCCCGCGCCGAGATCCTCTTCGCTGATCGTCACGGTGGAGTCCGACACCTTCGTGGCGATGCGGCCATTGCCATTCGGACCGAGGTCGGCGGCGATCTGTTCGCTCACGACGGTCTTGAGGCCTTCGAGGTTACGGCTGGGTATGCCGTTGAGGATCGCATCCGACGAGGCGACGGGCGGAGCGTCCGAATCGCGACCGCCGAAGATGTAATTGCCGGCGACGTCCTGGTTCAAGGCGTCCACGGCGGCGTCCAGGCTGTTCCTGGCTACCTGCACGGCGTTCGAACCGGACGCGATCGACCCGCTATTCAACGAACCCTGGACGATGCCGCTGAGGTTGGAGAGCTGTGTCACCGCCGAACTGACGACGGTCACCCGCGTCGTGTTCGCGTTGATCGCGGCATCGTAGCCATCGAGCGCGCTCAGCGAGGCGTGGGCAGAGAGGCTGGTGGTTCGCGCCGAGCCAATGCCGCCATACGTCTCCGCATTGCGTCCCGTGGTGAGCTGGGCCGTCAATGTTTCGAGGCGCGCCTTCTGGCTGACCAGATTCGCCGTGTTGCGGTCCTGGAAATAGGTGCCTGCCGTGAAGGCGCTGATCGTCATCGTGACCTCGGCGAAAGGGTCTTCACGGGTTTGACCGATGAAAGACGCCGGAGAATTGACCCGAACCGTGGAAACCACGTTTCGGAAGAACCGGATGCCGGAACGAGGCTCTAGATCCGGAGGAGCGTGTCCAACATGTCGCGCGCGGCCGTGAGAACGCGCGCATTGGCGGTATAGGCCGTCTGCAATCCGACGAGCTTCGACATCTCCTCGTCGATCTTGACGCCGGATGTGCTCGCGAACCGGCCCTGGGCCGTGGCAAGGGCGATGCTTTGCCCTTCGTCGAGAAACTGCGCGGTCGCGGTGGCGGCGCCCTGGGCGTCGATGATCTTCTGGGTGAAGTCCTGAACCGAGGTCGTGAACGGGGCGCTGATGCCCCCGATCCCGCTCGCCGCCGAGAAGGTCCGGCTGGCGGTCGTGAGCGCGTCGTAGAGGTATTGCGGTCGCGTTACGTCGTCGGCCGGAGTGGATGACGACATCTTCACCAGCGATTCTGTCTTTGCCGCCACCGCCGGGTTCACGGCGATGCGTTGGGCAAAGCCCGTCAGCTGCGAGCCGCCATCGAACGAGCCGGTGAAGAGGCGGCCCTTGCCGCCGCCATCGACGAAGAGCGGGATCTGCGGCTTGCCGTTCGTCACCTCGTCGGCCGTTTTCGACTGGGTGACGCTGGCGGTGATCCCCTGGAGCGTCGCGGCCCCGTTCGCAGGGATCAGGATTCTGACCGCGCCTTCTTTGCCGACAGTGGCGCTGGACGTCACGGTGAATGATGAGCCGACTGCGACGGTGACGGCTTCCGAGCTGAGGGCGTCGGCGATCGAGGCGCTGAGCTTGGTCGGGTCGCTCCCCACCGTGAACGGCACGATGGTCGCCAGCGGGTCGGCGACATCGGTCCGGTCGACGGCTGCGGGCGGATTCGAGCTGGACGGAACCAGGATCAGGTTGCGCTGGGCGCCGTTGCTATCCTTGAAGCTGATCGTGATGGCGTTGCCGGCGCTCAGGCCGGTCAGGTCGATGTCGAAACCCGCGCCTCCCCCTGTGGACGCGGGCGTGCCCACCGCCGAGCTATCGGACAGCGACCGCGACAGGCCCGCCGCGAGATCGTCGAGCTGGCGCTGGGCCTGGGGCAGAACCGTATCGCGCAGTTCGATTCCAGCAGCCAGCGAGCCCGAACGGATCGCGTTCGAGGCCACCAGATCGATCGTTCCGCCGCCCGGCGTGGTCGCCGTGATGGTTCCGACGCCGCGCTGAGCGGGGTCCGCGGAATAGCTGTCCTCGGGGCCGAGCGTGCCGCGGCCGTCGAAGCTCAAAGTCGCCGCGCTGGCCCGGTCCACCAGGGTCATGCCGGAATTGGTCATGACCGTGACGGTCCCGTCGCGCTGCACCGAGGCCTGCACGTCGAGATAGCCGGAGAGGGAATTGAGGGCCTGGTCGCGCTGATCGAGCAGGGCGACCTTGGACCCATCGTCGCTGGTAGCCGCGATCTTCACGTTGAGTTGGGCGATCGACGAGAGCAGGCTGCTCGCCGCCGACGTATCGTTGGACAGCTGGCTCTCGGTCGCGGTGCGCAGGGATTGGACCCCCTCCGCGATGCTTCCGATCTTCGTCGCGAGGTTCGATGCCGCCGCGACCACGGCGGAGCGGGCAGGCGCGGAGTCCGGGGCAGCGCCGAGGGTCTGGAGCGACAGGGTGAAGCTGTTCATCACCCCGTCGAGGGCGCTCGTCGTGCCGGGCGTGCCGTAGAGCTTGTCGAGCTGGGTCCGGACGTCCGCCATCATGCCCGTATAGGCCGCGCCGGACGTCTCGAGCCGCAGCTGCTTCAACGAATTCTCGTCGAAGACCCGGTTGATCGTGCCGATGGCGACGCCCGAATTGCCGGGCCCCTGCGCGACGGTGTCGAGCGAGCGCTTGACATAGCCGGTGGTGCCGACATTCGCGATGTTCTGCGAGACGATGCCGATGGCGGCCTGAGTGGTCTTCAGGCCGGCCGCGGCCGTGTTCAGGGCTGATAACGACACGCTTGCCCTCCCTCTACGTCACCGGAAAAATCGGACCTCAGCGGATGATGTTGATCAACGCGGACATCATATCCTGCGCGGTCGAGATGACCTTCGTGTTCGCAGAATAGGCCTGTTGGGTTACGATCATCTTCGAGAATTCACTCGCAATGTCCGTATTCGACTGCTCGATGTTTTGACCTTCGATCGTGGTGCCGTTGAGGCCCGTGACTGGGACTCCGGAGTCAAGGGTCTGACGATAATTGCCTGACGAATCCGCCTTCAGTCCATCGGGGTTTGTGAACTGCACCACCTTGATCTTTGCAACAGAGACAGTATTTCCGTTGCTATAGCTTGCGACAACATCTCCGCCTTCGGTGATGTAACTATCCTTAAATGTACCCGATGTAAATCCATCCTGTTTGAGCTCAGACATTGCTATGTTTTTCGCGCCGAAGGATGACAGCCCTTCGCCGTAATTGATAGCAATAGGTTCGAGGTTAACGCCATCAATCGTCGGCGCTGCGAGCGTAATGGAACCTGTATCTGGGTTCACAAGCGTTCCGCCCGCATCGAATTCGAAGGCCGTTCCTGCATTCGTCCATGACGACTTCCCTGGGGCAACCGTAGTGTCGTTTGCATAGAATAGATTCCAGACCGCGTTCTGGGGGGCGGCTGCGTCTTGAACTTTCGCCCATACTGTATTTAGTTGTACAGGTGCTCCGCTGGCTGAGTATATCTGCAGCATTGGGCCTGTAATGCTGCCATTTATGAGTTTATCTGCATCGGTACCCGCAGCAACAGTTCCATTTCCGTTGCCCGTCAGGATAATCGGGCTAGCTGTGCCAGAAAATGTCGTTCCAACCAAAGTGTTGGCGGGATTTTTTGGAAGATCCGCGGCATAGCTGATCATGCCCGTTGCTTTGCCAGGGATTGGCCGTTGCGAAATCTGGATAGGGCCTTCGCTCCCGGCGTTGCCTGTGATGGGGTCGATATTGGTTCCTGTCAGATAAGCTCCTCCGCCATTACGCAGATAGCCTTCTGAGTCTGTCTTAAAATCGCCTCGGCGCGTATAGAGATTTTCCGGCGAGAACGAAGTCTGACCATTGACGTCGCTGGCCTTCGTCTGCACGGCGAAGAAACCCGGCCCGTTCAGGGCCATGTTGGTCGGTATCTCGGTCGCGATGATGTTGCCCTGGATCGAGTTGGTCAGGACGGAATTGGCCCTGACGCTGCCGGATACCTGTCGGCTGGGCGCCTGCTCGGCGACGAGGTCGACGAAGCTGGTATCGACGCGCTTGAAGCCCGTGGTCTGCGAGTTCGCGATGTTGCCGGAGATGTTCTCGAGGGAGAAGCCTTGGGCCTTCATGCCCGAAACCGCCGTCTGCAACGCGGAAAACACATCCATGACCGGCGACCTTTGTTGAAAATGACGTGGACCGAAACTGGTTCATGCCATCATCCGCAAGCGGGATGCCAAATCTAAGCCATTGAAATAACGAGATAATATTTATGGCCGGCCGGCAAGAATGGCCTTTTCCCCGAGGCACCCGGCAGCTTTTGCCGGTTCCGTAAAAGCTTGGCGCGTCGTTTACCCAGCGTTATGCCTGTGCCGATTATCATCCAGCCGTGAGCGCAACGGGCGGGGATCATGAAGAGCAAGCGGACGACCCTTGTCCACCTCATTTACTTCTCGCGCCTGAATCTCGCGGCGGACGCGGCAGGCCGGACGCGTCAGCTCGGCGAGATCACCCGTCAGGCTCAGAAGAAGAACGAATTTTCGGTGATCACCAGTTTCCTGCTGGTGGAGCAGAATTTCGCCGCCCAGATCATCGAGGGCGAGCGCACCTCCGTGAACGACACGTTCGGCCGGATCAGCAACGACACCCGGCATCGCGACGTCCAGATCGTCGAGTGGCGCGAGATCGTGAAGCGGGAATTCGTCAACTCGTTCGTGACCGTCATCCGCAACCCCGCGAACGACGCGGTCTTCCAGAAGGCCGGCTTGCTGCCGATGTTTCAGCGCGGCACGCCGAAAGCCGGGGTCATCCATTCTCTCGCGGTTGCGCTCCAGGCCGAATCCATGGCCAAACAGGGTATCGACCATCTTTTCGTCTGATACTCCATCTCAGCCTTCCTGACGTCGGATATCCGACCCTGAGCTTCGAAAGCCCATGAGCGAGACGCCACCGATCCTGATTGTCGACGATCAGGAGAAACTGTTGAAGCTCGTCATCCTTCTGATGACGCGGATCGGTTTCCCCGACGTCGATGGCGTGACCAGCGGCCCCGACGCGTTGGAGCGGCTGCGCGAGCGCAAATACGCCCTGGTCATCTCGGATCTGGCCATGGAGCCGATGGACGGGCTGACATTGCTGCGTGAAATCCGCGGCGACGATGCTCTGATGAACACGCCTTTCATCCTCACCGAAGCCTCCTTCGATTTCGAGGACATCAACCTCGCTCACCAGGCCGGCGCAGACGCCTTCATCCTGAAGCCGTTCGATATGTCGGTGCTGAAATCGAAGCTGAAACAGGTCATCAACCGCAAGCCGCGCCGCCGCGAGGCGCCGCTTGCGGCCGAATCCGCCTTGAACGTCGATTTCCCGATGCTCGGAAAGTTCTGAGCGGCCGAGCGTCGGCGCGATCAGTCCAGCGCTCGCGCCATCGCGACGAAGCCCGCCACCGGTACTTCTTCCGCTCTGGCCGTCTCCACTATTCCCGCCGCGTCGAGCAGGCGCGCCGGGTCGGGGGTGGCGGCCTTCAGGCTCTGGCGTAGCATCTTGCGGCGCTGACCGAACGCCGCGCGCGTCACTCGTTCGAGCGCCGTCACCGAACAGGGGAGGGGCGTGTGCCTCGGCCTCAAATGGACCACGCTCGATGTCACCTTCGGTGGTGGCACGAAGGCCGAGGGCGCCACGTCGAACAGGATATGCGCCTCGGTGCGCCAGCCGCAGAGAACGCCCAGGCGTCCGTAATTCGCACGGTCGGATTCGTCCGCGACGATCCGTTCAGCCACCTCGCGCTGGAACATCAACGTCAGGGATTCCCACCAGGGCGGCCATGACGCTTCGGTGAGCCACCCGGTCAGCAGCGGTGTCCCGACATTGTAGGGAAGGTTGGCGACGATCCGCACCGGCCCGTCGCCGACGAGGGGGCGCGGGTCGAACCGAAGCGCGTCGGCATCGACGACATCGAGGCGCCCGGGGTAATGCGCGGCGATCTCGGCGAGGGCGGGGAGGGCGCGCGGATCGCGCTCGATCGCCACCACGCGGGCGGCGCCCGCCGAGAGGAGGGCGCGCGTCAGGCCGCCGGGGCCGGGCCCCACCTCCACCACCGTGACGCCCTCGAGCGGGCCGGCCGCGCGTGCGATGCGCCCGGTGAGGTTGAGGTCGAACAGGAAGTTCTGTCCGAGCGCCTTCTTCGGCGCGAGATCGTGTTTCAGCACGACATCGCGCAGGGGCGGGAGACCGTCGTCGCTCAAGAGTGCTGACCTGCAAGTCTGGCGGCAAGGCGCAGGGCGCCGATGAGACTGTCCGGCCGCGCGATGCCCTTGCCGGCGATGTCGAAGGCCGTGCCGTGGTCGGGGGAGGTCCGAATGAAGGGCAGGCCGAGGGTGACGTTCACGCCGTCGTCGAAAGCGATGGTCTTGATCGGGATCAGCGCCTGGTCGTGGGTCGGTGTCAGCGCGACGTCGTAGGTCGCCCGGGCGCGGGGATGAAACAGCGTGTCCGCCGGAAGTGGACCCCTGATATCGATCCCCTCGTTCTGGAGTTGCGCCACGGCGGGTTCGAGCACGTCGCGGTCCTCCGTTCCCATCGTGCCGGCCTCGCCCGCATGCGGGTTCAGCCCCGACAGGACAAGGCGCGGATGAGCGATTCCGAACCGCTCGGTGAGGTCGCGCGCCACGATCCGCGCGGTCTGGATCACGAGGTCCCGGGTCAACAGGTCCGGCACTCGGCGCAGGGCGACGTGAATCGTCACCGGGACCACGGCGAGCGTTTCGCTCCACAGCATCATCACCGGAAGGGGCGCGGCTTTGCCGGGCTCCACCGCGAGGGCCGCGAGGAACTCCGTATGGCCGGGATAAGCGAAGCCGACGCTGGTCAGGACGTATTTCGCGATCGGATTGGTCACGAGGGCGATCGCCTCGCCAGACCGGACCAGACCGACCGCCGTCATGATCGATTCGAGGGTCGCGCCGGCATCCGCCGCACTCGGCCGTCCGGCCACGGCGCCGACCCGGGTGCCGCTCGGCAGGGGCATCACCGGGAGTGCGCGGGGAAAGACCTCGACTGCGAGATCGGGTCCGACCTCCGCCACCGGAACCTGAAAGCCGAGGCTGCTCGCCCGCCCCTCGATGAAATCGGGATCGCCGATGAGGAAGAACGGCGGAAGCCCGGCCCCTTCGTCCCGGGCCAGCCAGGCCATGAGAGCGATCTCCGGCCCGATACCGGCCGGATCGCCCATCGTGAGCGCAATGGGTCTATGCACCGTCATGGCCTGTTTCGTCGCCGAATGAAGGCGAGACCGGGCTCTCGCCCAATCTCACCGGGTCGCCGCGATGCCGTCGGCCGTGCTCGCGATGTTGACGTTCTGGCGCAGGTCGACTTCGCCGAGGGTCTTCAACTCGACGCGCAGCAGCACGGTGCGGTTGCGCTCCGTGACGCCGAGAGCCGCAGCCGTGGGAGAGACGATGTAGTTGAGCGAGAAGGTGGTGCACTCGTCCTGATAACCGCCGCCGATGCTCAAGCCGGCGAGGTTCGCGCGGCCGGGATTGGTATAGACGGGCGCCGCGCCGACGGGATTGGCGAGATAGGACGTGTAGGCGTTGGCGAAATTATCGCGCACGTCGAGATAGTGCGTGAGATCGACGAGGGCCGAGCCGGTGACGAACCAGTTCGGGGTGATGTGGTAGGTCGCCGACGCGGTCAGGCCCTCTCTGCGGTTGTTGAAACCGAGCAGGGGCTGGGCAGCGTAGTAGGAGTAGAACATCGACAGGTCGATGGGCGCGAAAGGTGCGAGGCGCGCGATGACGCCCGTCTCCATGCGGTTGACGGAGAAGTCCCGCTGTTCGAAGCGAGCGCGGCTGACGAAGCTGATGTTCTGGTTCGGCGACAGCTGGAACCGTCCGACATAATCGGATTCCCGACGCTCGAGGCCGGAATCGAGGCCGACATTGGCGAGGTCGCCGCGACGGAACGAGTTGACCCCGGCGACCTGGATGGATTCGCCGAACATCACGTTCGCGTACCAGCCCGACGGCGTCACAACCGAGTATTGTGCGCCGAGATTGGTACGGACGCCCCCCTCGACGCGGTCGTAGCCGGAGAACTTGTCCCATTCGAACAGCGACGTGTCGTCGAAGACGAGGCTCTGCGCGTCCTCGTTGGGCAGACGGCCGATATGGGTCTCGCTCGGACGGATCACGACCTGCGCGATGGGTTCGAGCGTATGAACGCCGAGGGGGCCGAAATTGCTCACGAAGGGATAGCGGTAATCGAGTCCCACCGCCGGCATGACCCTCCCTGAGAAATCCGAATCCGTGGTGCTGATCGTCTGCGCCAGGGCGTTCTGATAGCCGGAATTACGCGGGTCGACGAAGAAGGCGTCGGTGCGCAGATAGGCGAAGGGCGTGAACACCTGGCCGGCATCGTCGATGAAGGTCCGGCGCCATGACAACTGCGCCGATGCGCGCGTGTTGCTGCCCGCCAGGCCGCGGATGATGCAGGTGCTGCGCGTGAAGGTAGTGCAGGTCTCGTAGAGCGAATAGGTCGTCCCGTTGACCGTGGGGTTGAAGTAGTAGGAGCCCGTGCGCGGGATCGCCTGGAAATCCGTGGCCTCGCGGTCGAGATGCGTGATGTTTGCCTCGAAGCGCACTTCGCCGCCGAGGAAGCCGGGACCGTTGATCCGCTTGTCGTAGTCTATCACCGGAGCGACGATCGGCTGCTCCTTCTGCCAATCGTAGCTCGACAGGCCCTTGAAATAATATGCGCGCGCCTCGAACCACGAGCGGTCACCCTGACCGATCAGGTAGGCCGTCGACACTGCTTCACGGAAGTAATCCGTGGTGATGCTCGAATTGCGAACGCGGTAATTGTCGAGGAACCATTTGTCGGTGACGCTGACGACGTCCCAGCCGGTGCGCCAGCGGTCGTTGATGTAGAAATTACCCTTGGACTCGATCGAACCACGGAAGTCGCGGTCCCCCGCGCCGAGAGGGCCCGGAAGGAAGGCGCTGGGCGTCGTCTGGAAGATGCCGGTGGCGCGAATGGTATAGGAACCGGTCTCGAGCCGGTGACGCAGTTCGCCCTGGCCGAGAATCCCCTGCTCGCTCAGGAAGGAGGGCGACAGGGTGATATCGAAATTCGGCGCGACGTTGATGAAGAACGGCGTCGAGACGCCGGTGCCGAGCGCGGTGGAGTTGATGAAACGCGGCGTGAGGAAGCCGGTCTTGCGTTTTACCGTCGGATCCGGCGCCTCGAAATACGGCAGATAGCCGACGGGGATGCCCGCGATCTCGAGGGTCGATTCCTCGAACCCGATGATGTGGGTTTCGTTGTTGTGTATGATCTTGGCGGCGCGCACCTGCCAGAGCGGCGGCGTCTCCGGGTTGTTCTTGCATGGCTCGCAGGCCGTGTAGGTGCCGGATTCGAAGGTCGTCTGCTCGCCGTCCACGCGCTCGCCGCGCGGCGCGGAGAAGCGCGTCCGCACCGGCTGGCCCCGCATTTCGACGGTCTGCTGGATGCGCAAGGCATCGACGAACCCGTTCCGGAAATCGTCCGTCAGTTCCATCGTATCGCCGGTCACGACCGCGCCGGTCTCGTCGGTGAGACGGACATTGCCTTCGGCGAAGACGCGACTGCTGGCCCGGTCGTAGCGGACACGGTCGGCCTGAAGGGTACGCGGGCCGTAATGAAGCTCGGCATTGCCGCGCGCCGTCACGGTGTTGTTGTCGTTGTCGTAGATCAGCTCGGCGGCTTCGACGAGAAGCCGCTCGGCCGGCTTGCCCGTGGGGGCAGGCGCGGGCTGCACGGCAGCCTTGGGCGGAGTAGCCTTGCGGGCCTGGCCCCTGTCACTCTGGCCGGAAGCCTGCGCGCTCGCTCCATCGGTGCCGAGCGTGAGCGCGGCGCCGGAGACGAACGCCAGCAAGCCGGCGAGCTTCGCGATGTCGGAGACTTTACGCAACCCGTGTCCCAACCTCTGCCTCGGCCTCGTTTCGCATCCCGTCACCGACAACGGCATCAGCCGTCCTCCTGATAGAGAAGCGTGAGCGTACCGAGAAGACTCCCTACCACGGCCGGGAACCATGCCGCCACCGGGGGCGACACGATGCCTGATGCGCCGAGGCCTTCCATGACCTGCCGCGCGACGTAGAGGAAGAACCCCGCCGCCACGCCGCCAAGCACAAGCTTGCCCACTCCACCAAAGCGGAAGAACCTTAAGGAAACGCTGGCTGCCACGAGCACCATGGCAACGAAGAGAATGGGCCTCGCCATGAGGACATCATACTGGAGTCGGTAGCGCGTCGCATCCAACCCGGCCCGCTCCGTCCGTGTGATGGTCTCGTTCAGTTGCCAGAAAGGCACAGATTCCGGAGGCGTGAAGCGCTGCTTCACCTGACCGGGATCGAGATTGGAGGCGAGGATATAGGTGTCGTAGCCCTCGGGCGGCTGGCCCTTGGTGAGGAGCCGCGCGTCCTGAAGGGACCAGTAACCGTCGTGCAGCGTCGCACGCGCGGCTTCGATCTGCGACAGGAACACCCCGTTCTCGTCGAACGTGTAGACCGATACCCCCGCCAGGGTGGTGCTACCCTCGATCGCCGTCCCGGCACGGAGGATCGCCTGTCCGTCGAGACTGTTCTGGCGGATCCATAAATCCTTGCCGGAATTGGCCTTCGTGGATTTCGCGAAGATCCTGGCCTCGATCTCGGTCGAGCGCTGCTTCATCGCCGCCGAGAGGGGATTGTAGACCCCCACCGTGAAAGCCCCGATGGCCAGCGCCACCAGGATGCCGGGCTGGAGGAACTGCCAGGCGGAGATTCCGGCGGCGCGCGCGACCACGAGTTCGAGCTTGCGCGACAGCTGCAGCAGGGCCGCCATGGAGCCGAACAGGATCGCGAAAGGCAGGACGCCCTCGGCGACGGCCGGGGTCCGGTAGAGCGAGAGCTGGGCCATCAAACTTGTGGACGCGCCCTCGGTGTCGCCGGCGCGCCGCAGCAATTCGACGAAATCCAGGGTGTAGACCAGGGCGAAGACGGTGATGAACACGCCGAGCACCGTGCGCAGGAAGCGCAGGGCGAAGTAGCGGCCGAGGGTGAAGCCGATCATCATCGCGGCGGCCTCACCTGTCGCCGAGGCGCGGCCGGCGCAGGATGGCGCGGCCGAAATTCGTCAGGGTCATGGAGACGCGTGCGTTCCAGTCCCGCACGGCGGCCCCGTTGAACACGACGAGGCAGGAGATCGCCAGCGCCAGAATCGGGGCGGCGTAGATGGCGAAGACGGCGCCCTGGCTTCGCACGGCCGCGCTGCTGGCGGCGAAGCCCGCGATGCGCAGCACGATGACGGCAATGACCGCACCCGCCATCGCTAGACCGCGACCCTGGCGCGTCGTGCGCGGATCGCCCAAAGCCGCGAAGGCGATGAGGGTCAGGGCGAGAGGATAGAGCCAGGCCGAGAGCCGGTCATGCACTTCCGCGCGGAAACGGCCCTTCTGCGTCTGGTAGTAGGATTCGCTGGTGTCGGGGAAGAGGAGTTGCGCGGTCGACCGTTCGCGCGGCTTGTAGACGGTCTCGCCGTCCGGCGGCGTGAAGGCCGCGAGATCCACCGTGTAGCGCTCGAAGGTGATGATCGAGGAGTCTCGCGAATCTTTCTGCTGCCGGTGAATGCTGCCCTTCTCGAGGGCGAGATAGCTCTGCCCCTCGTAATCCACCGCCTGTCCCTGCTCGGCGAGATAGACCACCGTCTTCCCGGCCTCGCGCTTGTCCTGGATGAAGATGCCCTGGAGCGTACCGCCGGGACTGCGCTCGCGGAAATGGAAGGTGATGCCACTGTCGAGCTCGGTGAACTGGCCCTCCTTCACCACATTGGCGATGAAGTCGCCGCGCACGCGGGTCAACACGTCGCGCAGTTCCTGGAACGAGGACGGCATCACCTGGATCGTCAGAAAGGCGACGCCCGCGCTCACGATGAGCCCCAGGGTGAGGAAGGGACGCAGGATCCGGCGCGGCTGCATACCGGCGGCCGACATGACGATGAGTTCGGAATCGCCGTTCAGCCGGTTCAGGGCGTAGACGACGGCGATGAACAGCGCCACGGGAGCGATGACGGTGATCAGCGTCGGTACCGAAAGCCCGGTGATCAGGAAGAAGATGACGAGGGTCTGGCCCTTGGCCGTGATGAGGTCGAGCTCACGCAAGGCCTGCGTCACCCATATCGTGCTCGTGAGGCCGATCAGGCAGGCGAGGAAGGCCCCGGCCGCGATCCTGAATATGTAGCGCTCGATTTGCGTCATCGGATCTCGCGGCGGGCCCTAGCGCATGGCGTCCGTGGGACGCGTCCCACGGGCCTTCCTCATGCCCCCCGGCATCGTGCCCGTCCACCGATGTCGATCACTCTGGGGCACTTCAATTCGGGCGGTTTCGCGGCGGGCGGATCGCGTTGCGTTCTCCGCATCAATGGGTACACAGGGAGTGTCGCGGCGGCGCGTGTTCCGTCGCACGCACCAATCCTGACCTTCGGAAAGCGTGACTTATGGCGGACGGTATCACGATCGCATTCGGGCCGCTCGGCCCGGTCGGCCACGGCGACATCGTTCTCTTCGTCGGCGATGATCTGGCTCTCTCCCCCGCTGTCGCACAGGCCGTCGGCCGCGGCGCGTCCGATCTGGTGGCGCGCGCCGCCGCGAGCGAGCGGTTCAAGGGCAAGTCGCTCACCTCCCTGGCGCTGCCCGCGCCCGCCGGGCTCGATGCCGACCGGTTGCTGGTCATCGGCGTCGGTTCGGAGAAGGACCGCGCCAAGATCGATTGGCCGGCGCTCGGCGGTTATGCCGCGAGCAAGCTCAGCGGCCGCCAGGCCCATGTCGCCCTCGATTGGCCCGGCGCGTCGGTGAGCCCGGCCAATGCCGCCGATTTCGCTCTCGGAGCGCGCCTGCGCGTCTACAGTTTCGACCGCTACAAGACGAAGAAGAAGCCCGAGGGCGAAGAAGGCCGCGTCACCGCGCTCACGCTCATGGTCGGCGATCCTTCGGGAGCCGAGGCGGCGGCCAAGCAGTCCGAGGCTGTGGCCGGCGGCGTCCTGCTCGCCCGCGAACTCATCAACGAGCCGCCGAACGTGCTCTACCCGGAGGAATTCGCCCGGCGTGCGGAGGAGCTGACCAAGCTCGGCGTCGAGGTCGAGGTTCTCGGCCCCGGCAAGCTCGAAGCCCTCGGCATGGGCGCGCTCCTTGCCGTCGCGCAGGGCTCCACCCGCGAAGCGCGCGTGGTCGTGATGCGGTGGAACGGCGGCGCCGACGCGTCCGAGGCCCCCATTGCCTTCATCGGCAAGGGCGTGTGCTTCGATTCCGGCGGCATCTCCATCAAGTCCGCCGGTGGCATGGAAGATATGAAGGGCGATATGGGCGGCGCCGCCTGCGTTGTCGGCACGATGTTCGCACTCGCCTCGCGCAAGGCGAAGGTCAACGCCATCGGGGCGATCGGCGTCGTCGAGAACATGCCGGATGGCGGCGCGATGCGCCCCGCCGACATCGTCACCTCGATGTCCGGCCAGACCATCGAGATCATCAATACCGATGCCGAGGGACGTCTCGTCCTCGCCGACGTGATCTGGCACGTGCAGAGCGCCTACAAGCCGAAATTCATGATCGATCTGGCGACGCTCACCGGCGCGATCATCGTCGCCCTCGGCCAGGACATCGCCGGCATGTTCTCGAACGACGACGCACTCGCTGCCAAGATCGCCGCCGCAAGCGAGGCGACCGGCGAGGCGGTGTGGCGGATGCCGCTGATCCCGGCCTACGACAAGGCCATCGATTCGAAGTTCGCCGACATGAAGAACACCGGCGGCCGCCATGGCGGCGCGGCCACCGCCGCCTCGTTCATCAAGCGCTACGTCAACGACGTTCCCTGGGCCCATCTCGACATCGCCGGCGTGGCGATGTCGTCGAGCCCCAGTGAGATCAACCGGAGCTGGGGTGCGGGCTGGGGCGTGCGCCTCCTCGATAGGCTCGTCCGCGACAATTACGAAGCGTGATGCCATCCGGCGGCGCGTCGGCGGCGCTCGTCCCGGCCGCCGCCACTTCTCCCGTAGGCGCGATCTCACCGCTCGTGCCTGCGGCATTCCCGCTGATGGCCGCGTTACTCGCGCTGTGCGCTACGGCCGTGACCGGGCTGAGCCAAGCCTCGCCGCTTCCGCCCGAGCTGGCGGCGCGGTTCTACGGCTTCTTCCTGCAGCAATACCCGCTCTTCACCTTCGCCATCGTCTATGGCTTGGCGAGGCTCGTCGCGATGGCGGCGGCGAGCACCGCGTCCCTTCCCCGGCGCATCGTCGGTGTCCTGTTGGGGGCCACGCTACTTCTCGCCCTCAGCCTCTATCCGACCTTCGGCGGTTTCGTGCTTCGCGCAGGCTTTGCCACCGGTGGCATGACCTTCCTCACCTATCAGCCGATGAGCGTTGCCTTCGCCCTTGGTTCCGCTTCGTCGGCCTTCGTGTTCGGCTCGGCCCTGGCGGTGGGCGCACTCCTGATCGGCGGCCGAACCTCGGCGGCATCCTGGGGTCGACGCCTCGCCACCGGCCTTCTCCACAGCGCCGCGGGCTTTCTCGCGTTATGGTTCGCCTTCGCCGTGATCGGGCAGGCTCATATGGCGGGCTTTGGCCCCTGGCCCAGGCGCGCTCTATCGACCGGCGAGGCGGGTTTGGGAGCGTCCCTCGTTCTCGCCGCGTTTCTGCCTCATGCCATACTCGTCTGGCTGGCACTTCGTGACAGATCGCGGCGGAAGAAACCCGGCGCCCCGTCGATTGCGGTTTGATCCGATGACAGGGACGTCGAAAAGATAGTTTACATATGAACGAAGGCGGCACCAAGCCGCTGCGCGGATAACAAGCCGCCGCGCACATCAGAGGGAGGATCGAGATGGTCCAAGGCACGGCCCCCGGGCCGGTTTCCGTGCGCCCATGGCTTTCCATGTATCCGCCCGGCATACCCGCCGAGATCGACGTCACCAGCCCGCGCACCCTCGTCGACATCCTGCGGCTCAGCACGACGCAATGCGCCGCTCGTCCGGCCATCCGATGTTTCGGCACATCCGTCACCTATGCCGAACTCGGTGCCTCCGCCGATGCCATTGCGGCCTGGCTGGTCGCCGAGGGGTTCCGCAAGGGCGACCGGATCGCCATCATGATGCCGAACGTGCCGGCCTATCCGGCGACGATCTATGGAATCCTTCTGGCCGGCTGCGTCGTGGTCAATGTGAACCCGCTCTACACGCCCCGTGAACTGGCGGTGCAGATCAACGATTCAGGCGCGAAGGCACTCTTCGTCCTCGAGAATTTCGCCCATACGGTCGCCGGCGCGGGCGCCGACCTCGACCTCGATCGGATCGTCGTCGCCGGGCCGGGTGACGGGCTTGGCCTCAAGGGCCGGATCATCGATCTCGCCGCGCGCCATATCAAGAAGGCGGTGCCTCCCTATCGACTGCCCACGGGGAAGACGTTGCGCTTCGACGCGGTCGTGCGCCGCGGGCGAAGCCTGCCGAAAGTGTCCGTCCCGGTCGGACCGCAGGATCTCGCCTTCCTGCAATATACCGGGGGTACGACGGGCGCGGCCAAGGCGGCGATGCTGACCCATGCCAACGTCGTCGCCAACGTGGCTCAGTGCCGGGTCTGGTTCTGCGTGTCGGAGACCGATGGGGTCGACCGGGTGATGGTCACGGCCCTGCCGCTCTATCACATCTTCGCCCTGACCGGCTGCTTCTTCCTGTTCATGAGCATCGGCGGATGCTGCCTGCTCATCCCCAATCCCCGCGACGTGGACGGGTTCGTGAAGACCCTGAAAGGCAATCGCTTCACGCATATTTCCGGGGTGAACACGCTCTTCAACATGCTCAACAACCACCCGAAGATCACCGAGGTGGATTTCTCCGCAATCCACTTCGTCATCGCCGGTGGCATGGCCGTGCAGGCTCCCGTGGCGGCCAAATGGAAGGCGATCACGGGCAAGTCCATCGTCGAGGGCTACGGATTGTCGGAAACCTCCCCCGTGGTCTGCGTGAACGACCCGCGGGCGGATTGGACCGGTACGATCGGCTTTCCGGTTCCCTCGACCGATGTGGCGATCCGTGATGCCGAGGGGAGGGACGTCCTTCCCGGCGAGCCGGGCGAACTTTGCGTGCGCGGTCCACAGGTCATGGCGGGTTATTGGAAGCGGCCGGACGAGACGGCGCTGGCGACGACCAGCGATGGCTATTTCCGCACCGGGGACGTGGCGGTGCTTCAGGCAGACGGGCAGGTACGCATCGTCGACCGGATGAAGGACATGATCCTGGTCTCGGGCTTCAACGTCTACCCGAACGAGGTGGAGGAAATCCTCGTCGGCCATCCCGGCGTGCTCGAATGCGCGGTAGTCGGCACCCGATCCGAAGAGACCGGCGAGATGGTGGTGGCGCATGTGGTGCTCAAGGATAAGAGCGTCGATGTCGAGGCGCTGCGGAGCTACGCGCGTTCGCAGCTGACCGGCTACAAGGTGCCGAGGCGCATCGTCTTCCACGACGCGCTACCGAAGACCAATGTCGGCAAGGTGCTTCGCCGGGCCCTGCGCGACGACGCGGCGCGCCCCTGAGCGGCGCGTCGACGTAACCGGTGGCGGCCTCTCATCGAATGGTGACGATAGGCCTCGCTTGCACTGATGCGCGGCGGGGACGATCTTCGCGGGATACAGCCGCCGCAAGCGGCGATCCCACCATTTTCGAGGACGGCACATGTACATCAAGCGCAGTCGCGGCTGGGAAATGCCTGAGCGCCTCGCGACGCCCGAGAGCGTCTTCCTCAACCGCCGCGCCTTGCTGGGCGGGGCCGCGGGCCTCGCTGCGACGTCTCTCGTCGGCGTCGAGCACGCATTCGCTGCCGCCGATCCGACGAGCGGTCTCTATCCGGCGGCGCGTAACGATGCCTATACGCTCGACCGTCCGCTGACGGCCGAGAAGTTCTCGGCCGATTACAACAACTTCTACGAGTTCGGTACGTCGAAGACCGTGCTGCCGGCTGCTAACGCGTTAAAGACCCGCCCCTGGACCATCAAGATCGACGGATTGGTCGAAAAGCCGTTCGAGATCGGGATCGACGATCTGGTCCGCAAGATGACCCTCGAGGAGCGGCTGTACCGCCATCGCTGTGTCGAGGCCTGGTCGATGTCGGTGCCCTGGACGGGTTTCCCGCTCTCCAAGCTCGTCGCCCTGGCAAAGCCGGCATCCGGTGCGAAATACGTTCGCATGGAGACGTTCATGGACAAGGCCATGGCGCCGGGCCAGCGCTCGTTCCTCTATCCCTGGCCCTATGTCGAGGGTCTGACGATGGAGGAGGCCAACAACGACCTCGCCTTCATCGCCACGGGCATCTACGGCAAGCCGCTCGCCAACCAGTTCGGCGCGCCGATCCGCCTCGCGGTGCCGTGGAAGTATGGCTTCAAATCGGTGAAATCGATCGTGAAGCTGTCCTTCGTCGCCGAGCGGCCGAAGACGTTCTGGGAAGGCCTCCAGGCCTCGGAATACGGTTTCTGGGCCAATGTGAACCCGGCAGTGTCGCATCCGCGCTGGAGCCAGGCATCGGAGCGCGTACTCGGCACCGACCAGCGTGTTCCGACGCTGATCTACAACGGCTACGGCGAGCAGGTGGCCGGGCTCTACAAGGGTCTCGAAAACGAGCGCCTGTTCGTCTGAGGCCCGGTTTGATCGGCTTTTTCGGTGGAAGCTTATGCCGAAGCCGATCATCCCAGCAGATCACCTCATCCTGAGGAGCCCTTTGCTTGAGCAAAGGGCCTCGAAGGAGAGCTCCAGCTGTCGTGCTATCCCTGGTAGCCTCCTTCGAGGCTGCTACGCGACACCTCAGGATGAGGTAAAGCCCTGGATTAACAACGCAAACAGGCCTTGAGAGACTTCTTCCGGTCAGTAGGTCCAGCGCTGGGCCTTCGCCACGAGGAAGTCCCTGAAGGCCTGCACGCGCGCCACGGAGCGCATTTCCTCGGCATAGACGAGGTAGCTCTCCATATGCGGCATCTCGACGTCGCGCAGCACCTGCATGAGGCCGGTCTGCCCCTCGACCGCGTAATCCGGGAGGATACCGATGCCGGCGCCGGTTTCCATCGCCTTCTGCAGGGCGGCGATATTGTTGACGGTGAAGTGGATCGTTCTCCGCTCCTGGCCTTCACGGCCGACGGTGGACAGCCAATGGGTCGCCAGCAGGTAGGAGGGTTCGTTGCCGCCGAAGGAGACGAGGCGGTGATTGTCGAGATCCGCGATGGATTTCGGCTCGCCGAACCGCTTCACGTAATCGGCCGAGGCGAAGGCATGGTAATGCACCGTGAACAGCCTGCGCTGGATCAGGTCCGGTTGGGCTGGGCGCCGCATCCGAACCGCGACGTCGGCCTCGCGCATGGCCAAATCGAGTTCCTCGTTGGTGAGGATGAGCTCGACGCGGACATCGGGATAGAGGTCCAGGAATTCCGCGACACGCTGGGCGAGCCAGGAGGTACCGAGACCCGTCGTGGTCGTCACCTTGAGGTCGCCGCTCGGGCGCTCGCTCGTCTCCACGAGACGCGCCCGGGTGTTCTCCAGTCGCAGCTTCATGTCCCGCGCGGCCCGGAACAGCAGGTCGCCCTGTTCGGTCAGGATGAGGCCACGTGCGTGACGGTGAAAGAGGGGAGCCTTCAACTCGCGTTCGAGGGCGCTGATCTGGCGGCTGACCGCCGACTGGCTCAGGCCGATATCGTCGCCCGCGCGGGTGAAGCTGCCAGCCTCGGCAACGTTGAGGAAGATCCGGATCTTGTCCCAGTCCACGGCGTCCAACCCCCTCACGCAGCCCCGTTCCGACGACCGGACTCCCGATGCCGGACCCGGTTCGGTCTGGGATCGGTCTTTGCCGTGTCTCGGTGTGCCCGGCCGCCGTTTCCTACGGTTCGGCCAAACAACACGGGACGCCGAGCCGATGGAACTCGGCTCGTGCTGGTTTTAGGACAACGATCTTGCGATTAGGTTGACGCCCGACGCAAGGCGCCGAACGAAAATTTCCCTATTCGGCGGCAGCCTGCTGTGGGGTTTCACCCAGTTCGAGGGCCGCGAGGTACTTTTCCGCCTCCAGCGCCGCCATGCAGCCCATGCCGGCCGCGGTGATCGCCTGCCGGTAGACATCGTCCGTCACGTCGCCGGCGGCATAGACACCTGGGATCGCCGTCTCGGTCGTGCCCGCCTTCGTCTCGATGTAGCCGCCATGGCGCATGGCGAGCTGTCCCTCGAAGATCCCGGTCGCCGGCTGATGCCCGATGGCGACGAAGACGCCGTCGGCCTTCCGCTCGGTGATCGCGCCCGACCTCACGTCCTTCAGGCGCAGATGCGTGACCGAGGGCGGTGACTGGCTGCCGCAGATCTCCTCGATCGCGTGGTGCCAGACCACTTCGACGTTGGGATGCTTGAACAGGCGCTCCTGCAGGATGCGCTCCGCACGGAACTCGCCCCGGCGATGGACGACCGTGACCTTCGAGGCGAGGTTGGCGAGATAGAGCGCCTCCTCGACGGCCGTGTTGCCGCCGCCGACCACCACGACCTCCTTGCCGCGAAAGAAGAATCCGTCGCAGGTGGCGCAGGCCGACACGCCGAAGCCTTGGAACTTCGCCTCGGACGGCAGGCCGAGCCATTTCGCCTGCGCCCCGGTGGCGATGATGAGTGCGTCGCAGGTGTAGGTTTCGCCGGAATCGGCTTCCAGATGGAACGGCCGCGCCTGAAGATCGACCTTGGTGATGTACTCGGACACGATCTTCGTGCCGACATGCTCGGCCTGGAGCTTCATCTGCTCCATCAGCCACGGTCCCTGAATGGGATCGGCGAAGCCCGGATAATTCTCGACATCGGTCGTGATCATCAGCTGGCCGCCCGGCTGGAAGCCGGAGATCAGGAGCGGCTCGACCATGGCGCGGGCCGCATAGATGGCGGCGGTGTAGCCGGCCGGGCCTGAGCCGATGATGATGAGCTTGGAATGGTGGGGGGCCATGGTTCGGACGTCTCCTACGGCCGCGACGCAGGTGCGAACCCGGCGCGGTGCTCGATATAGGCGCGGGCCATAGCTTCTGCGATGGTCGGCGTCGCGTCGAGGGGGGTGTAATGCAACTCTTCCAGACGGCCGGTGAAGGGCTTCAGCGCGCCCGCCATGGCCAGGCCGGCAAACAGCCGCCTGTGCCGGATGTAGGTTTTCGGGAGATCGAAGAGAAGCACCGGCGCGCCGGTGCTCACCGCTTCCCCCACCATATTGGCCGAATCCGACGTGACCACGATGGCGTCGGCGAGCGCCAGCAGCGACACGTAGGGGTTCGCCCCCGTACCGTCCCAGAAGAATCCCTGTTTCTCTTCAACGAGGCGCTGCAAGGCCGAACGCAGGGGCGACGGCGTGCGGCGGGACACCGTGAGCATGAGCGACGCACCGCCATCGGCCAGCTTCGTCAGATGGGCGAGAAGCCGCTTCATGTCGGTCGTACGGTAGCTCAGATGGCGGCTGTCACCCCCGATCAATACCGCTACGCGAGGCTTCGAAAGATGGGTCAGACGGGGGTCGGGTGAGCGGCGCGCAGCCGCCAGACGTGCCGCCGTCACCTGGTGCGGCGCCGTCAGCGTGGTGAGCACGTTCGGCCCGCGAAGATCGTCGTAATCCGGTACCCAGATGAAATTCGCAGTGTCGTGGCCTGTCCGCGGATCCTTCAGGAAGGCCGTAAAGGTCTGGCCCTTCGACGCTTTTCGGATCGCCCGAAGATAGGGAACGGCGCGGCGGCCCGAGGCGATCACGATCTCGGGAAAGGGACCGGCCAAGGCACCGCCGCGCTGGCCCGGGCGGTCGCGCGGGTCGATCGGTCCCCACGGGGCGAGCCAGCCGAAGGGGGGGCGCGGCGAGACGCGGCGGATCTCGTAGTCCAGACCGAGCGTCTCTGCCAGACCGATGCACTGGTTCTCATCGCCGGCCTTGCCGTCCGTAACGATCCAGGCGCCGAGATGAGCGAGTTTTGCGGACACAGGTTCACCAGCAGGTCGCATCACACCGGCCGCTCCCAAGATCGACATGGCTGCGTCAGTTCGACGGGAATGCTCGGCGCAACCAGCCGGCATAGTGCCGGGCTATCGCGGCTACGCGGCGGCGTTCCGAATCCATGTCATACCATGCCCCGCCCGAACTCGATGGCAGGGCCGAAAGCTGCGGATGCCGGGCAAGCACCTCGCCCCGACGCCCGACGAGCAGGGCTTCGCCATCGAGATAGTCGGATTGCGAGCCGCCACCAAAGCCGCTGCGGCCACCTTCGCTGCCGGTATAGGGACGTAGCGAAAGGCTCTTGATCCTCACCACCAGAACCGGTCCGGTCCCGCCGAGCCTATCGGCGAATTCCTGATTCAACGCGGTCAGGAGATCCCCACGAAGCGCCTCAGCGGGGGCACCGCCGCCCTGAGCCAGCAAAGGCCCCACATCCACACGGATGGCCGACAGTTTCGAACTACCGAAGGACGAAAGCCCTTGGGCGAGGGTCGGCGCGGCCATAGCGAGAAGAGCGGCGATAGCGATCGCCGCTCTCTGCAGGATCCTGACTGAAAGGCGGCATGCCGCCGGCTTCATGATGAGATCTCTCCTGCGTCAGACGCCGTACTGGACCGCGACCACTTCGTAGGACTTGCCGCCACCGGGCGTCGTCACCTCTACGGTGTCACCAACGCCCTTACCGATGAGAGCGCGAGCGATCGGGGAGGTGATCGAGACGAGACCCGAACGGACATCTGCCTCGGGCTCACCAACGAGCTGGTAGGTCTTCTCTTCCTCAGTATCCTCGTCCACCAGTTTCACGGTGGCGCCGAACTTGATCTTGGTGCCGGACAGCTTGGTCACGTCAATCACCTCGGCCCGGGCGATCATGCTCTCGAGCTCCATGACGCGGCCCTCGTTGTGGGACTGTGCTTCCTTGGCGGCATGATACTCGGCATTTTCCGAGAGGTCGCCGAGCGCGCGCGCTTCAGAGATGGCCTGGATGATGCGCTGACGCTCCACCTGCTGGCGATGCTTCAGCTCGGCTTCCAGCGCAGCGAACCCGCGCACCGTCATCGGAACCTTGTCTATCGTCATCGTCTCGCGCCACAATGAATAGGCCCGGTCGGGAGCGGAATGCTCCCTCCGGGCCAGAGTAAGATGGTCTTGAAGCCTTGGCACCTGCTACGTCCAATCAAGTCGGACGCAGCATCAAATGTTAGGCCGCGAAGTATTCCTGCAAAGCGCGGACTTGGAGATCACCTTCGAGATAGGCCTTGATCCCCTCGGCCGCTGCCATCGCTCCGGCTAGAGTGGTGTAGTACGGGACTTTATGCAAGAGGGCCGCCCTGCGCAGGGAGCGCGAGTCCGAGAGTGCGCCTGCGCCTTCCGTAGTGTTGAACACCAGCTGGATGTCGCCGTTCTTGATCGAATCGACCACGTGCGGCCGTCCCTCCAGCACCTTGTTCACCCGCTCCGTGGGGACGCCGTTCTCCAGGAGGTAGCGCTGCGTCCCGCTGGTGGCGACGATGACGAAACCGGCCTCCGACAACTCCCGGATGGCCGGCAGGATGCGGGCCTTGTCGGCGTCACGGACCGAAACGAACACCGCGCCGCTCTTCGGCACGAGGGTGCCCGAGCCGAGCTGGCTCTTGGCGAAGGCGACGCCGAAACTCGAATCGAGGCCGATGACCTCACCGGTGGAGCGCATCTCCGGTCCGAGCAGGACATCGACGCCGGGGAAACGGGCGAAGGGGAACACGGCTTCCTTGACGGCGATATGGTCGAGGACCTTGGGCTCGAGCCCGAAACTCGCGAGCGGCTCGCCGGCCATGACGCGCGCCGCGATCTTGGCGATGGGCTCGCCGATGACCTTGGCGACGAAGGGCACCGTGCGGGATGCCCGTGGGTTCACCTCCAGCACGTAGATCGCGCCGTCCTTGATGGCGTATTGCACGTTCATCAGGCCGCCGACCTGTAGGGCCAGCGCCATCGCCCTGGTCTGGCGCTCCAGTTCGGCGATGGTCTCGGGCGAGAGCGAGCGCGAGGGCAGCGAGCAGGCGGAATCGCCCGAATGGATGCCGGCCTCCTCAATGTGCTCCATGATGCCGGCGATGTAGACGTCCTTTCCGTCGCAGATGGCATCCACATCGATCTCGGTGGCATCCGACAGGTAGCGATCGAACAGGAGCGGGTTCTTGCCCAGCACCGTGTTGATCTGGCCGGTCTTGTCGTTGGGGTAGCGCGACTTCACGTCCGACGGGATCAGACTCGGCAGAGTGTCGAGGAGATAGTCGGCGAACTGGACCTCGTCGCGAATGATCGCCATGGCGCGGCCGCCCAGCACGTAGCTCGGGCGCACCACGAAGGGCAGGCCGAGATCCGAGGCCACGAGGCGGCTCTGCTCGACTGAATAGGCGATGCCGTTCTTCGGCTGCTTCATCCCGAGCTTGTCGAGGAGGCGCTTGAACTGGTCGCGGTCCTCGGCGAGGTCGATGGCGTCGGGGGAGGTGCCGAGGATCGGCACGCCGGCCGCTTCAAGAGCGCGGGCGAGCTTCAGCGGGGTCTGGCCGCCGAACTGGACGATGACGCCGTGCAGCGTGCCGGCCTGCCGCTCGGTCTCGATGATCTCGAGCACGTCCTCCTGCGTCAGCGGCTCGAAATAGAGCCGGTCGGAGGTGTCGTAGTCGGTGGAGACCGTCTCCGGGTTGCAGTTGACCATGATGGTCTCGTAGCCGGCCTCGGTGAGCGCGAAGCAGGCGTGACAACAGCAATAGTCGAACTCGATGCCCTGGCCGATACGGTTGGGCCCGCCGCCGAGGATGATGACCTTCTTGGCGTCGGTGGGCTGCGCCTCGTCGACCACGGTGCCGGCGAAGGGCGCCACGTAGGTGGAATACATGTAGGCGGTGGGCGCCTTGAACTCGGCCGCGCAGGTGTCGATGCGCTTGAAGACCGGGCGGACGCCCAGCGCCCGGCGGGCGGCACGGACGCTGTCCTCGTCGGTCTTGGCGAGCACGGCGAGACGAGCGTCCGAGAAGCCCGCCGCCTTGAGCTGGCGCAGCGCGCCGGGTGTGGTGGGGATGCCGTGGGCCTTGACCCGGTTCTCCAGATCGATGATCGCCTGGAGTTGCTCCAGGAACCACGGATCGATCTTGCAGGAGGCATGGACCTCCTCGTGGCTGACGCCGAGACGCAGGGCCTGACCGACCTTCAGCAGGCGATCAGGGGTCGGCGTGCCCAACGCCGCTTTGATGGCATTGTGGTCATCGCCCTTGCCGAGCCCCTCGATCTCGATCTCGTCTAGGCCGGTCAGGCCGGTCTCCAGGGAGCGCAGCGCCTTCTGCAGCGATTCGGCAAAGCAACGGCCGATGGCCATGGCTTCGCCGACCGACTTCATCGCCGTGGTCAGCGTCGGTTCGGCGCCGGGGAACTTCTCGAAGGCGAAGCGCGGGATCTTGGTGACGACGTAGTCGATGGTCGGCTCGAACGAGGCTGGGGTCGCGCCGCCGGTGATGTCGTTGGCGATCTCGTCGAGGGTGTATCCCACCGCGAGCTTGGCCGCGACCTTGGCGATGGGGAAACCCGTGGCCTTGGAGGCGAGCGCGGACGAACGCGACACGCGCGGGTTCATCTCGATGACGATCATCCGGCCGGTGGCCGGGTCGATGGCGAACTGCACGTTCGAGCCGCCGGTCTCCACGCCGATCTCACGCAGCACCGCGAGCGATGCGTCGCGCATCACCTGATACTCTTTGTCCGTGAGCGTCAGGGCCGGAGCCACGGTGATGGAATCGCCGGTATGGACGCCCATCGGATCGATGTTCTCGATGGAGCAGACGATGATGCAGTTGTCGTTCTTATCACGAACGACCTCCATCTCGTATTCCTTCCAACCGAGGACGCTCTCCTCGATCAGGACTTCGTTCGTCGGCGAAGCGTCGATGCCGCGCTCCACGATGTCGAGGAATTCTTCCCGGTTGTAGGCGATGCCGCCGCCGGTGCCGCCCATGGTGAAGGAGGGGCGGATGATGGCCGGGAGGCCGACTTCGGCCAGCGCGATCAGCGCCTGCCCAATGGCATGCTCGCCGTAGCGCTTGCGCCGGTCGGATTCGCCCGCGTGCCACTTCTTCTCGAACGCGGCGAGGACGGCCGGGCGAGTGGCCTCGTCGGTGGAGGTCTCGATCCGGGCGATCTCAGCGAGGTACTTTTCGCGATCCACCTTCTTGGCGGCGGACGCGTTGGCGACGGCCGATTTCGGCGTTTCCAGGCCGATCTTGGTCATCGCGTCGCGAAACAATTGTCGATCCTCGGCCTTGTCGATGGCCTCGGCCGTTGCGCCGATCATCTGGACGTCGAATTTTTCGAGTATGCCCAGCTTCTTGAGCGAGAGGGCGCAGTTCAAGGCCGTCTGGCCGCCCATGGTCGGCAGCAGGGCGAAGCCGCCGGGAAGGACGTGGCGCTCCTTCTCGATGATCTTGGCAACGATCTCCGGCGTGATCGGCTCGACATAGGTCGCATCCGCCATGTCCGGGTCGGTCATGATGGTGGCCGGGTTCGAATTGACCAGAACGATCCGATAACCCTCCTCGCGGAGGGCCTTGCAGGCCTGCGTCCCGGAATAGTCGAATTCGCAGGCCTGCCCGATCACGATCGGACCGGCACCGATGATGAGGATCGTGGAGAGGTCGGTGCGTTTCGGCATCGGGCGCCTTGGCTTGCGGACGCGCGCGTCCGTCAAGCGCGGCGCCACAATCTGGAGCGGGCCGGATATGGACGCGAGCGGCGTGAATGATCGTTAGGGTTCGCGTCTACACGCGGCGGGAGGGTTTTGGAAGAGCGTCGAGAGGCTTGGCGACGATTGTGCCCGCCCTGGATGACCGCTCGTTCGCCGCCAAGAATAATTAAACTATAATAACTATAAATCTAAGAATATGCAAAATATTGCGCCCTCGACAGAGCTGTGTAATTGAGATGATCGACGCGTTGTCGATCTCGAACAAGACTAATTCGAGGATAAGAATGATAAAGCTAGGAACGCTCGTGGGCACGCTGGCCCTGTGCATCGCCTCCGGCCCAGCCGCTTTCGCCGCCGAGATCGCCGTGAAGACCCTCAACAGCGGGCCGGGTGGTCTGATGGTCTTCGACCCTGCCTTCGTGAAGTTAGCGCCGGGCGACAGCATCAAGTTCGTCCCCCAGGACAAGGGGCACAATGCCGAACTGATCAAGGGCATGGCGCCCGAGGGAGCAGAAACCTTCAAGACCGTCCTGGGCAAGGAGGAGGTCGTCAAGTTCGACAAGCCCGGGGTCTACGGCATCAAGTGCTCGCCGCATTACCTCATGGGCATGATCGCCGTGGTAGTGGTCGGCGATAAGCCAGAGAACCTCGAAGCGGCGAAGGCGGTGACGCACAACAAGCTCGCCGCCAAGCGGTTCGAGCCCCTGCTCGCACAGGTTCAGTGACGTAAGAAGAGGAGGCGGCGCCAAGCCGCCTCCGACTGCCCGCGCGGTACGATCAGAGGCCGATATAGAGGGCGGCCACCGCGCGATCGATGGAGAGATAGAACACGCCGAAGGCCACGGCGGCGGCCGCGGCGAATTCGAGGGCGACGTTGGGCAGGGTCTGCGAGCGGCGCAGGATCTCGCGGCCGAAGAACATGCTGAGCCAAGCGATCGTGAGGACGACGGGCAGGACGAACAGGAAGGACCAGGTGCTCTCGATGGTCTGGGTGCCGCCGGCCGGGTCGATGAGCGCGCGGATGTTGCGGACCCAGGGGGCGTAGCAGGCCGAATACAGGGCGGTCATCCAGGCGAGAGCGACGGCCACGCCGAGATGGAACGTGAAGACCCGATGCAGGCGCGAGAAATCATCGCGCGCGTCGTCGAACGTCATGTGGAAAACCCCGTGCTCAAGGCAGCAGGACGATCGTCGCGGCGGCGTCACCGTGCCGATCGTCGTTGGCTTCGGGGAGTGCCGGTCAAAGCCGGGTTTTTTGTGACAACGAGGGAACCATTTCGCGAATGCCCCGGCGGCGATCCGCCGGAACTCAAGGGATGGGTGCGAAAGCGCCTGACGCGGCGAACGAAACGGCCCTACGCGGCGCCGGTGGGAGCCGTCTCGGCCTTGCCGCTGCGCATTAGCGCCACGAACCGCTCGAACAGGTAGTGGCTGTCGCGCGGGCCCGGCGAGGCTTCCGGGTGGTGCTGTACCGAGAAGGCCGGGCGGTCGGTGAGGGTGAGGCCGCAATTCGAGCCGTCGAACAGCGAGATATGCGTCTCCACCGCCGTCTCGGGCAGGCTGGCCGGATCGACGGCGAAGCCGTGGTTCATTGAGACGATCTCGACCTTCCCCGTGGTCTTGTCCTTCACCGGGTGGTTTGCCCCGTGATGTCCCTGAGCCATCTTCACGGTGCGCCCGCCGAGCGCCAGGCCCATGAGCTGGTGTCCGAGGCAGATGCCGAAGGTCGGAACCTTCTCGTCCAGAAGCTCGCGGATCACCGGAACGGCGTATTCGCCGGTGGCGGCCGGATCGCCTGGACCGTTCGACAGGAAGACACCGTCGGGCTTCATCGCCATGATCGCGGCGGCGGAGGTGGTGGCGGGCACGACGGTGACGTCGCAGCCGGCCTCGGCGAGCAGGCGCAGGATGTTGCGCTTCACCCCGTAATCGATGGCCACGACCTTGAGGCCCTCGCCGATCTGGCGGCTGCCGTAGCCGCTCTTCACCGCCCAGGTCGTCTGCGACCAATCGGAAGTCTCGCGGCTCGTGACCGGCGGAACGAGGTCGAGACCCTCCATCGGGGCGAGGGCGGCGGCGCGCGCCTTCAGTGCCTCGCGGTCGAACCGCCCCTCCGGATCGTTGGCGATGACGGCGTTGGGCATGCCGTGGTCGCGGATGAGGGCTGTGAGCGCCCGCGTGTCGATCCCGGTGATGCCGACGATGCCGCGCGCCTTCAGCCAGGCGTCGAGATGGCTCGACGAGCGCCAGCTCGACGGGTTGGTGACGGCCGAGGCGATGACCGCGCCGCGGACGCCGGAGGCGGGGGCCGCGTCGAGGCTCTCCAGGTCTTCGTCGTTGGTGCCGGTATTGCCGATATGCGGAAAGGTGAAGGTGACGATCTGACCGGCATAAGAGGGGTCGGTCAGGATCTCCTGGTAGCCGGTCATTGCGGTGTTGAAGCAGACCTCGCCGTCGGACGCCCCGGTCTGGCCGATGCCGAATCCTTCGAGGATGGTGCCGTCGGACAGCACGAGCAGGGCTGTCGCGAGCGGCTCGGCCCAGGGTGCGGGCGTGGAGGATGATTGCGCTTGGGCGCCTTCGTCTTGCAGCATCGTCGCGATCTCGCTTATGTCCAGCCGACCCATCGACGCCGGTGCGACGGCGCGCGCTGGTGGCGCATTGTGCGGCGCTCATAACGAGCGGGCCGTGATGGGGTCAATGTGGCCTCGGCGTTCGACCGGCTCAACCACTTCGATTCGCAGAATCTCGCAATTCGCACACCATTCCCGTTATCGGGACTACTTTCAGGAGACCACCATGCTGCGCGCCCGCCTTACCAGCGACATGAAAGAGGCCATGAAGGCCGGCGACAAGGCCAAGCTCGCCACTGTGCGGATGATTCAAGCCGCTTTGAAGGACAAAGACATCGAGGCCCGCGGTCTCGGCAAAGAGCCAGCCACAGAGGAAGAAATTCTCGCGCTACTGCAGAAAATGATCAAACAGCGCAACGAATCCGCTGGCGTCTATGATCAGGGTGGCCGCCCCGAACTCGCTGAGAATGAGCGGGCCGAGGCTGCGATTATCGCGGGTTATCTGCCCCAACAGATGGATGAGGCCGAGACGAGAGCTGCGATCGAGGCGGCTGTCGCGGAAACCGGTGCGGCTGGTCCTAAGGACATGGGCAAGGTCATTGCCGTGTTGAAAGGAAATTTCGCGGGCCGGATGGATTTCGGCAAGGCTAGCGGTCTGGTGAAGGACGTGCTGAACGCCAAATCCTGACTGATTGGGTTTCGGGGGGAGAGCGCGCGTCGAAGCGTTCGGGACTCTTTAAACGCACTGGGCTAGAATGAACCTCTGCGAAGGTTCGGTGCCCCAGTGCGTTACCCACCCCACATCCTCGAAGAGATCAGAGCGCGGCTTCCCGCCTCCGACGTAGTCGGGCGGCGGGTTAGGCTGAAGAAGGCGGGCCGCGAGTGGCGCGGCCTATCGCCCTTCAACTCGGAGAAGACGCCGTCCTTCTATGTGAACGACCAGAAGCAGTTCTACCACTGTTTTTCGAGCGGTAAGCACGGCGACGTCTTCACGTTCCTGATGGAGACCGAGGGCCTCAGCTTTCCCGAGGCGGTGGAGCGCCTGGCCGGGGAGGCGGGGGTGACCCTGCCCGCGCCCAGCGCCGACACGCGGGAGATGGAAATCAAGCGCACCGGCGCTTTCGAGGTCATGGAACTGGCGGCCGCCTATTACGAGGACCAGCTCAAGGGCCGCCTCGGCACCAGCGCCCGCGCCTATCTCGACCGGCGTGAACTCGGCCCCGAGATCCGCTCGCGTTTCCGGCTCGGCTACGCCACGTCGGAGCGCTACGGCCTGCGTGATCATCTGGCCGCGAAGGACGTGGACAAGGAGCTGATGGCCGAACTGGGCCTGCTCGTCAGCGGCGACGACATCGCCGTCCCCTTCGACAAGTTCCGCGACCGGGTGATGTTTCCCATCACCGACAGCCGGGGCCGGGTCATCGCCTTCGGGGGCCGTGCGATGCAGGCCGACGCCAAGGCGAAGTACATGAATTCGCCGGAGACCCCGCTCTTCCACAAGGGGCAGGTGCTCTACAACCTGCACGGCGCCCGCAAAGCGGCCCATGATCGCGGGACGATCATCGCGGTGGAAGGCTATGTCGACGTTATCGCCATGACCATGGCCGGACACCCGAACGCCGTCGCCGGCCTCGGCACGGCCTTGACGGAGGAGCAGCTGGCACTGCTCTGGCGCCATGCCGACGAACCGATCCTGTGCTTCGATGGAGACGGCGCCGGCCAGCGCGCGGCGTTCAAGGCACTCGACGTGGCCCTGCCGGGATTGACGCCTGGAAAGTCGCTGCGCTTCGCGCTTCTACCGGAGGGGCAGGACCCCGATGACCTGCTCCGCTCAGCCGGTGCTTCGGCCATCGATCGCGTTCTCGAAGGCGCCCGCCCCCTTGTCGACGTTCTCTGGTCGCGCGCTACAGAATCCACGCCAGCGGATACGCCCGAGCGCAAGGCTGGTCTCGCCAAAGGGCTGCGCGAGATGGTCGCTTCGATCCGCGACGAGACAGTGAGACGGTTCTATAAGGATGAGATAGAGGGGCGCCTTCGTGGCCTCTCACCCGCTAGTAGCGGTGGCCAGCGTCGGACCGGTTATGAGCCCCGGAACGGTGGTGTATCGACGTTTCAGCGCAAACCGCGACCTGGTGATCCGCCGCCATCTCCGCGAATCACTACGAAGTTCAACCCGCTCTTCGCTGGATCGACTAATTCCGGCGGGACGGCAATGTTTCGCGATCGTGAGGCTATGATCGTCTCGAGCTTGCTGGCTCACCCGGAATTGTTGGGGATAGAAGCCGAGGATCTGGCAGCGCTGGAACTCGACGATCCCGACGCACAGGCGCTGCGGTCCCTGCTGCTGGACCAGGCCGCAGACGCCGATCAGCCCGATGTGGAGGTGCTGGAAACTCGTTTGCGCAGGGCTGGGCTCGGCGAAGCAGCGATACGGCTCGCCTCCCATGTCCGGCCTGGTGACCGCTGGACGCTCGATCCGCATGCAGACCGGATGCGGCTGGAAGACGCATTGCGTCAGGCCGTGATCTTGCACCGGAAGTCTGGCGCGCTAAATAGCGAGCTTCGCTCTGCCGAGCGCGCACTGGTCGAGGATGAATCCGAGGCCAACTTCGCTTGGCTTTGCGACGTCAAGGAACGTATGGCCGTAGTCGCAGGGGCAGAGGCAGACGCCGACGTGCCAGAATCAGACGATACGGCGGCCGCGTAACCACGACGAAACAGAATTTAGAGTGCCGCTTGCGGCGCATGGTTAACAATCGGTCAAGCGTCGTGCTTGTACACCGAAATATGAGATATCGACGCGGTCGCCTCGTGCGCGCCGCACATCACAGAATGGTGGCGTGGACGACGCGGAGTGAGCCGAACGCTCCCGCTCAACGCGACCAGGGCAACAATAGGCGGAACATGGCGACGAAGGCAACGGAACGGGACGATGCGGATGCTGCTCCTGAGCAACAGACCGACGGACCGCTCCTCGATCTGACCGATGCCTCGGTAAAGCGGATGGTGAAGCTCGCTAAGAAGCGCGGCTACATCACCTATGAGGAGATCAACGAGGTGCTGCCTGAGGGGCAGTCCGATCCGGATCAGCTCGAGGACGTGCTGTCGCAGCTGTCCGAGATGGGCATCAACGTCGTCGAGGCCGAAGAGACCGAGGATGCTGGGGGCGACAAACCTGCCAACGGTGAAGCGTCCGACGATGATGACGCCGCCGAAGGCACGGAAGTCGCCGAGATCGCCCCGACTAAGCCGCTCGCCGTTCGCGAGACGACGGCGAAGGAACCAACCGATCGTACCGACGATCCGGTTCGCATGTACCTGCGCGAGATGGGCTCGGTGGAGCTACTCTCCCGTGAGGGCGAAATCGCCATTGCGAAGCGCATCGAGGCCGGCCGCGAGGCGATGATCGCGGGCCTCTGCGAGAGTCCGCTTACCTTCCAGGCCATCATCATCTGGCGCGATGAGCTCGTCGACGGACGCGTGCTGCTGCGCGACATCATCGACCTAGAGGCGACCTATGCCGGGCCGGACGCGAAGAACGCTCCCCAGCTCACCGAGGGCGAGGATGCGGACGAGGCCGAGGCCGAGGCGCCGATCCCCTCAGAGGGCGGCGACGACGAAGACGACATGGAGAACAACGTTTCGCTCGCGGCGATGGAAGCTGAGATCAAGCCGCGCGTTCTCGAGACGTTCGACAATATCGCCAACAACTATAAGAAGCTGCGCAAGCTCCAGAACGAGCATGCCGATCTGAAGGCGGGTGGCGGAACGCAGACCTCCGCTCAGAGTCAAAAGCAGTCCGACCTCAAGGATACCGTCGTCGCCGACGTGAAGTCGCTGTCACTCAACTCGAACCGCATCGAAGCGCTCGTCGAGCAGCTTTACGACATCAACAAGCGCCTCATCAGCCATGAGGGTCGCCTCATGCGTTATGCCGAGAGCCACGGCGTCGCCCGCGACGAGTTCCTACGCCACTACCAGGGCTGGGAGCTCGATCCGAATTGGATGGAGCGTGTCGGCAAGCTCGGTGGCAAGGGCTGGAAGAACCTTGTCGAGAAGGGCGCCAAGCAGGTTGCCGATCTGCGTGAGCAGATCCTTACGCTCGCTTCGGAGACCGGCTTGGAGATCGGCGAATACCGCAAGATCGTCAACATGGTTCAGAAGGGCGAGCGCGAAGCCCGTCAGGCCAAGAAGGAGATGATCGAGGCCAACCTCCGTCTCGTGATTTCCATCGCTAAGAAATACACCAACCGCGGCCTGCAGTTCCTGGACCTGATCCAGGAGGGCAATATCGGTTTGATGAAGGCTGTCGATAAGTTCGAGTATCGTCGTGGCTACAAGTTCTCGACCTATGCCACGTGGTGGATCAGGCAGGCGATCACTCGCTCGATTGCCGATCAGGCGCGCACCATCCGCATTCCGGTGCACATGATCGAGACGATCAACAAGATCGTCAGAACTTCGCGCCAGATGCTGCACGAGATCGGTCGCGAGCCAACTCCGGAAGAGTTGGCCGAAAAGCTTGCCATGCCGCTTGAGAAGGTGCGGAAGGTTCTGAAGATCGCCAAGGAGCCGATCTCCCTCGAAACGCCTATCGGCGACGAGGAGGATTCGCATCTCGGCGATTTCATCGAGGACAAGAACGTCGTTCTGCCGATCGATGCGGCGATCCAGTCGAACCTGCGCGAGACCACCACTCGCGTGCTGGCCTCATTGACGCCGCGCGAGGAGCGTGTGCTGCGCATGCGCTTCGGCATCGGCATGAATACCGACCACACCCTCGAAGAGGTCGGTCAGCAATTCTCTGTCACACGTGAGCGTATCCGTCAGATCGAAGCCAAGGCGCTGCGGAAGCTGAAGCACCCGAGCCGCTCCAGGAAGTTGCGAAGCTTCTTGGACAACTGAGGTTGAATCGTTCCGCGTTTCAGGCGACGATCATCTTTCAGAATCTAGAATGGCGCACCCCTCGGTGCGCCATTCTCGTTCAGGGCCTATGACCCGTAAATAAGGGACGCGACGGCTCGTCGGCCTTAACCACCTACGCGTCAATAGCTTGCCGCACGCGATGGGTCGAAGCCGCGCTTGCGCGAATAGATACTTTCTGCATCCGGCATGATGGCTCCCGCCATAGGATTTACGGGATTGGTGGCCCTGGGCTTTTGCCGAGATGCGTCCGTTCCACAGCCATTGCACAAGGACGCGATAGCCCGTTCACCGCGCCGGGCGATCCGTTCATTGAAGGTTGCCTGGCGCCGGCTGCTGGTTTCGTTCGATTCGGAGAAGCTCGATGTTGTCCGAGCATGAGCCTCGTCGCCTGCTGCAGCCTGCGCGCGGGATGGCGTGTTCGCGGCCGGAAGCGATACAGGCTCGGCCTTTGCCACCCCGGTACACGTCATGGCGATCACGAGGGCGACAACGCGATGTGCGAAAGGCATGGGCTGATCCGATGGTAGAGATAGAAAATCGGCGTCACGATCGGCCGGTGATGGCCAATTCCATATTACCGTGGCACCAATAGGACGACATTTTCGTGGGAACTCGTGACGAACTTGACGGCACCTGTTGTCGCCCCGCCCACTCCGACCCACTTTGGCATCATGCTCGATCTTAGTCCGCCCCATCCTCCGCCGACTGCCGATGCAGACGGGTCGGAGGCGAATGACGTACCGTTCGGGTCGCTGCAGGAGAGTGTCGCCCTCAGGGATTGGCTTTTGAGCGAGGGGGCTCGTCTGCCGCAGGCGGATGATCTTCTGGCCGGGATGTCTGAGCGGTTAATCGCTCTCGGTGTCCCTGTCGATCGCGCATCGACCGCCATCGACACGTTGCACTCCGAGTATTCAGGCGTGGGTCGTTTTTGGACGCGCGAGACTGGCTCGACGGTCCGCTTATTCCCGCACGGCGATGCATCCGACCGTGCCTATCGAGATAGTCCGTTCTTCACCGTCCACGAGACCGGTGAATGGCTCATCGTCGATCTGAATGACACGAAGGATCTACGGTACTCGATCATTCCCGAACTCAAGGCCGAAGGTTACACTCACTATATCGTTGCGCCGTTGTTCTTTACCAATGGCACGCGTAACGGTATCACCTTCGCAACTCGCGCGGTCGGCGGCTTTCGGGACGAAGACATCGCGATCCTACGTTTCGTCATGCCCACGCTGGCGGCAGTGATGGAGATGCGGATCGTCAACAAGACGCTGGATCAGGTTCTACGAATTTATGTCGGTGACGAGCCTCACCGAGCTATTCTCTCCGGTGATATCCGCCGGGGGCAAGTCAAGCGTATTCGATCTGCGATTTTTTTTGCAGATATGCGCGACTACACCCAGATTTCGGCAAATATGACACCGGAAGAGGCTGTGGACCTCCTCAATATCTTCTTCGATTGCCTTGTGCCGGCCGTCGAGCGCGAAGGTGGCGAAGTGTTGAAATACCTCGGCGATGGGCTGCTGGCGATCTTCCGCGAACGCGGCGACGACCTTGGCGGAGCCGCGAAAGGCGCACTCATCGCAGCGCGAACTGCCCTAGCCGCACTCGACGAGGCAAATGCCATTGGGCGGTTCGCTCAACCCGTCGTTGCGGGTATCGCCCTCCACCATGGTGAGGCGGCCTATGGGAATGTCGGATCGGGCGCCCGGCTCGACTTCACCGTCATCGGCCGCGATGTGAACCTTGCAAGCCGCCTCGCGCGCCTGAACAAGACGCTCGGAGAGCCGCTTCTCATGTCGAAACCGTTCGTCGATTTCCTCTGGGATGAGTCGGAAGCTCTCGGCGAACACGACCTCGATGGATTCGCCGAACCAATGGGCGTCTATCGGCCAGGGAGAACACCTGTGCCCGTCTGACACGGGTTCTTGTATCCCGAGCAACCATTAGTCTTTTGCCATGGCGTGTCTCTGGCGAGGACGGTGTTTGCGTAAGTGAGGAGCTTTCTGGCGCAGGCGACGAGAC
>NZ_JADIJP010000070.1:0-2395 GCF_017355285.1 Methylobacterium sp. SD274
CCGCGCCCGGCCGAACTCTCGACGTCGCCGGCCTCCACGCCCGCCCTGACGCTGACGGTCGCCCCCCTCGACGATACCGCCTGTCGCAAACGCCTCGAACGGCTGGGAGCGGTCTTCGAGGCGCTACCGCCGATCTCGAACGGCCAATGCGGCGCGGAGAAGCCGCTGAAGCTCAGCCGTCTGTCCGGCGAGGTGACGCTCACCCCGCCCGCGACCCTGGTCTGCAACACCGCCGAAGCCCTGGCGCGCTGGACGACGGAGGCCCAGGAAGCCTCGGAGCGCATCCTGAAGGCTCCGCTTCGAAGCCTCTCCATCGGCACGTCCTACGAGTGTCGCGGCCAGAACCACGATCCCGACGCCAAGCTCAGCGAGCACAGCTTTGCCAACGGCGTGGACATCATGGGCTACGGCTTCGAAGGACGGGCACCGATCCAGGTGGGCGCCGGCCTCGACGGTGCGCCGGAGGCGACGTTCCAGGCCGCGACCCGGGCCAAGGCCTGCGCCTTCTTCCGCACCGTGCTCGGGCCGGGGTCGGATGCCTCCCACGGCAACCACCTCCATCTCGACGAACGCGAGAGGAATGCGGGACATCGTCTCTGCCAATAAGACTTGGTCTCTGCCAGTAGGAGCAGTGGAACGCCGAGGGGTCGGACCGGCTTGAAGGAACGAAGCTGTCGATCCCTAGGCGAAAGTTGATCTCCCGATGCCCCATCTGCCCCTGCCGAGCGCCGTCGCGCTCATGGCTCTTGTCTGCCTCGCGGCTCCGAACGCGGCAGTGGCGAAGCCGGCGGGAAACACATCCTCGGAGGCCAGCAAGACGAGCTCCGACAAGGACGCTCCCGGCGAGGCCCTGACCGCCGAGGCGATCAACGGTGCGACCTTCACGGCGTCCGAAACACCCGAGGGCGGCGGCAAGAAGGACGGTAAGAAGGAGAGCAAGAAAGCGCGGGCGAAGGGCAAGGACAAGCGTCCTCAGCCGTTGCTGGTGAAAGTCCAGGTGCTGCTCGACCGGGCGCATTTTTCCCCCGGCGCCATCGACGGGCGGGACGGCGAGAACATGCGCAACGCCCTGTCGGCCTTCGCCGTGGCCCAGGGGCTGCCTGCGAGCCAGACCTTGAACCAGGAGCTCTTCGACAAGCTGGCCGCCTCCAGCGCCGACCCGGTGGTGGCCACATACACGATCACCGATTCCGACGCCTCGGGCCCCTTCGCGGAAAAGATCCCCGCCAAGATGGAAGAGCAGGCCGATCTCGAGGCGATGAACTACACCAATCCACGCGAGATGCTGGCCGAGCGGTTCCATATGTCGCGCGACCTCCTCAGCGCCCTGAACCCCGACGCCGCCTTCGACAAGTCCGGCACCGGCATCGTCGTGGCGGCGGTCCCTCCGCTCGAGACCGGCAAGCCGGCGAAGGACGAGGCGAAGTCCAAGAGCAAGTCCAGCGGCAAATCTGAAGACAAGGCCCGCGACGCATCGGACGGCAAATCCGCGGACAAGCCGGCTGCGGACAAAGGCACGGACACGTCGAAGAAGGACGATGCGCCCAAGAGCGACGATACCTCCAAGAAAGATGACGCCCCAAAGAAGGACATCGTGCGGGTCGAGGTCGACAAGGTCACCAGGCATGTCCGAGGCTTCGGCGAGGACGGCACCTTGCGGGCCTATTACCCCGCCTCCATTGGCAGTGCCGAGAAGCCGGCCCCCTCAGGCGAGGCCAAGGTGAAGGGCGTCGCCTTCGCGCCGGTGTATACCTACAACCCGAAATACGCCTTCAAGGGCGTGAAGACGAACAAGACCTTCTCGATCCGCCCCGGCCCGAACAACCCGGTCGGCATCGTCTGGATCGACCTCTCGATCCCGTCCTACGGCATCCACGGCACGCCAGAGCCGGAGAAGGTCGGCAAGACCGAATCCCACGGCTGCATCCGCCTCACCAACTGGGACGCCCGCGACCTCGCCACCCGCATCGAGCGCGGCGCGAAGGTGGTGTTCAAGGACGAGTGAGGTGACTTGGGCGTAGAGTTGGGACGTGCGCAGTTCGAACGGAGGAGGGGCAGGCTCCGGCCCGAGCAGCTCGTGAGTAAGTCGGCTCTCAGGCCACCGGGCGGGATAGAGAGCACGACCGGAGGAACGGAGGTTCACTGTATAGCCCTGATTTCAATCGTATTCATCGACAAATAGTTTAAATTTATTAAGGCTCTTGACGGCAGCGTGGTCGACATAAAACCACAGGGTATTCGTCAATGTACCGCGCCCTTCTCTGCCTAAGCGCGCAGCACGACGCCTGGGTATTGCCCCTTGCTGCTATCGTATGCTGGGTATCGAGCCATACCGCGCTGCGGCTTGCCCGCCAGTCAACTAAGAGCCGGGGTCTGGAACCTTTGGCGTGGCTGT
>NZ_JADIJP010000072.1:0-1704 GCF_017355285.1 Methylobacterium sp. SD274
TTTTTTAGGATACAGGAAAGCTGCATAGATTTACGATTTAGTAATATAAAATCGGAACATATTCCTAAATAATCATACAACAGAAAATATAATTTTATATCAAAATTTAACCAACAAGCATTTATGGAAGAATTGATATTCTTAGAAGAAGTGTAACCAGTTCAGACTGGCGTCTTGTTTTGGTTTTATTATATATAGCTGCTAGTTGAGTTCTAATAGTCCATTGAGAAAGTCTCTTGAAACTCGCTATTTCAAGAGGAGTTTTTCCTTCTAAGATGAGCAAAGCTATGCTAGCTTCTGCGGGACTAAGATTAAAAATTCGTTGCAGTACTTCAACGCTAGGTCCCTGAGTTTTTTCCATATCAATAATAATAACGACAGAATTTTCGTATGGATCTGATTCATTACCAAGCGGAATTGAATATATCGCAATGGGCTTTCTATTTTTGCGCGGAATAACAGCCCATGATTCTGAGTCGATTCGGAATCTATGACCGCTACCAGAAAGCAATAGTTTGAAACCTTCGCGTAATTTGCTTTCATTGGAGACTTCATATTCAACGTATTCGCTGATTATAGTCTCCGATACATTATTTGATAAAAGAAATTGGCCTGAGCCATCAACTATAATAGCGCCACAGCCCATGCGATCTAAGACACGCAGTAAAGGATCGTTGGAAAACATAAACTTTCCAAATTCTACAAAGAAACTTATACTAAAATGAACTGTAAATTCATCGTCTAATAATTTGATTAATAATCCATGATTCTGCTGCATCCAATGAAGAAAACATTAAGCCCTGCTGATCACACGAACCAAAACCTTTATCTAAATACCATTCTGTAGAATTGGTGCAATCATAACATTCCGGCGAACGAACCAATATAGCAACTATTCTTCCAGCAAAGATTCCAAGGCAGCCATCTTCTTCTGAACCTTGGTCACCAAGGAGTGCTGGCTTAAAATCTACCAGAGGTGGCATAGCTGCTATACCTATTGTATCAGTTGTAAAGATATTTCGATGTATTTGGCCACAGTCTAGGTTTGACAGCGCCACCGTCCAGGATAGCACCCGCCGCGAAATCAACGCTATCCCTCGTTTGAGCGACCGCAGAAAAATAAAAATTACGCTCTCCCTCAAATGAGGGATGTACCCCGCAAATCGATCAGATATTTAATCCCGGCAAGATTCGATTTCTGAGTCGGCAGTCGTAATGTGTAAATTTGCACAGTACCATGAGCTGGTTGGGTATCTGATCTATCTATTCGTAAACATAATTATACCCGAGAATAATAACTCGGGCTATACTTTGATCGGCATCTTCGGGGGAAGCTAAAATGGCCACTGTCACGATCGCGCTGAACGATTCTGCTCTAAAAATCGGCGAGACAGGACAGGTGACGATCACCTTTTCGGAGGCGGTCGATGGCTTCGAGCTCACCGACTTAAGCGCTGATAACGGCACACTGAGCGATCTGAGCACCGCCAGCACGGACCAGGGCACGGGAGCTGTAACCTACACCGCGACGCTGATCCCATCCGAGAATGCGGAGGACGCTACCAACGTCGTCCGACTAGCCGACACTTACACGTTCTCTGCTGGTGGGAACGGCATTCCGGCTCAGAGCGACAACTTCACCGTTGACACCAAGGCGCCGACGGTGGCCTCGATCACGGCGGCCGATACCAGCCTCAACGTGAG
>NZ_JADIJP010000073.1:0-1514 GCF_017355285.1 Methylobacterium sp. SD274
GTGTCCGTCGTCAGATGATTTGGGACAGTCTGCGGTGTTCAGGAGTGGAGGTTCTGGTCCATCTGGGGTGAGAGGTTAGGCGGCCTGCGCGTGGTGGCGCAAGCGGCGATCCATCAGGGTCTGGCGCTTGATGCGTTCGCGCTCGGCCAGGATCCCTTCGCCGCGTCCAAAGTAGACGTCAGCGGGCGTGAGGTTTCTCAGGCTCTCATGGGCTCGGGCATGGTTGTAGTGTTCGACGAAGTCGGCAACCTGCGTCTCCAGCTCGCCGGGCAAGTAGGCGTGTTCGAGCAGGATGCGGTTCTTGAGCGTCTGATGCCAACGCTCGATCTTGCCCTGCGTTTGAGGATGGCATGGCGCACCGCGGATGTGGGTCATGCCCCGAATGCCGAGCCAGTCAGCCAGGTCGCTGGCGACGTAACTCGGCCCGTTGTCGGAGAGCAGGCGTGGCCGCTGCATCACCCGCGCCTGATCGAGTCCAGCCGCACCCAGCGCCAGGTCGAGCGTGGCGGTGACGTCGCTTGGCCTGCATCGTCGTGCACAGCTTCCAGGCGACGATGTAGCGCGAGAAGTCGTCTAATACGGTCGACAAGTAGTACCAGCCCCAGCCAACGACCTTCAGATAGGTGAAGTCCGTCTACTAAAGCTGGTTGGGAGCGGTGGTCTTATCGTGGAACTCGTCGGCGGCCTTGATGACGATATAGGCCGGGCTGGTGATCAGGTCCTGAGCCTTGAGCAGCCGGCAGACGGTCGCTTCCGAGACGAAGTAGCCCCGCTCGTCGGTGAAGCGTACCGCCAGTTCACGCGGGCTGAGTTCAGGCTGCTCCAAGGCCAGGGCAACGATCTGCTCGCGGATCTCCGCAGGTAGGCGGTTCCAGACCCGGCTCGGCCGCGAGGGATGGTCGCTCAACGCCTCGGGGCCGCCGCGCTGGTAAGCGTCGTACCAGCGGTAAAACGTCGAGCGCGTGATGCCGAGCTTGTCCAGGGTGGCACGCACCGGCAGGTGGGATTGCTCGACGAGTCGGATGATCTCCAGCTTCTCGGGGGCCGGGTACCTCATGCCTCGTCGCCCCCAGCCCCGCTCATGCTTTTTTTAAGCAGACGGTTCTCCAGGACGAGATCAGCTACGACCTCCTTCAGCGCCCCCGTTTCGCGACGTAGATCCCGCACCTCATCCGTGGTGGCCGCACGAGCCGTATCGCCCGACAGGCGCTTCTTGCCAGCCTCCAGGAACTCCTTGGACCAGCCGTAGTACATCGAGGCGGCGATCCCCTCACGTCGGCATAACTCGGCGATGCTGTCCTCGCCACGCAAGCCTTCCAGAACCACGCGGATCTTCTCCTCGGACGAGAACTGCCGACGTGTGGCCCGACGGATGTCCTTGATCACCGCTTCTGCCGGCTTCTTGGCCGGTCCGGATGTCTGCTTCATCTTCGCTCCTCAGGGGCTACGATGAACCAGCCATCCTCCGTTCGTGAAGACCCTCAATCTGTCCCACAGGTGCTGACGTCGGACAC
>NZ_JADIJP010000074.1:0-1485 GCF_017355285.1 Methylobacterium sp. SD274
GCGCCCTCGGGACGCCGCACGATCCGGCCCTTGCCGATCGGCAGCGGCACGCCGCGCTCGGGCAGGTCGACACCGACCCCCTCGCCGCGCGGATAGCGCAGCGCGATCGGGCCGCTGTCATGGGCATGCTGGGTCGCCACCATGTGGACCAGCTCGGCCTCGTCGGAGGCCGCCATCACCGTCATGTTCGGCAGGCAGCACAGATAGGCGAGATCGAACGCGCCTGCATGGGTCGCCCCGTCCGCACCCACCAGACCCGCCCGGTCGAGGCAGAACCGCACGGGCAGGTTCTGCAAAGCCACATCGTGCACGACCTGATCGTAGGCCCGCTGCAGGAAGGTCGAGTAGATCGCCACGAACGGCTTGTAGCCCTCCGTCGCCAGACCGCCCGCGAACGTCACCGCATGCTGCTCGGCGATGCCCACATCGAAGGTCCGGTCCGGATGCGCCTTGCCGAACAGGTCGATCCCGGTGCCGCCCGGCATCGCCGCGGTGATCGCCACCACCTTGTCGTCGGCATCCGCCGCCTTGATCAGGCTCTCGCCGAAGACCCGCGTATAGGCCGGCGCGTTCGGCTTGGCCTTGGCCTGGACACCCGACAGGACGTCGAACTTCACCACGCCATGATAGCGGTCGGCCGACGCCTCGGCCGGGGCGTAGCCCTTGCCCTTCTGGGTCACGACATGGAGCAGGATCGGGCCCTGGTCCGAGTCGCGCACGTTCTTCAGGATCGGCAGGAGATGGTCGAGGTTGTGCCCGTCGACCGGGCCGACATAGTGGAAGCCCATCTCCTCGAACATCGTGCCGCCGCCCACCACCAGGGAGCGGGCGTATTCCTCCGCCGCCGCGGCGCGCTGGTAGATCGCCTTCGGCAGCAGCTTGCCGAGCTGCTTGGCCGTCTCGCGCAGGCCGCGATAGGTCCCGCCCGAGGCCAGGCGCGCGAAATAGGCCGACATCGCCCCCACCGGCGGGGCGATCGACATGTCGTTGTCGTTCAGGATCACGATCAGCCGCGAATGCAGCGCGCCGGCATTGTTCATCGCCTCGTAGGCCATGCCCGCCGACATCGAACCGTCGCCGATCACCGCCACCATGTTGCGGCGCTTCGGAGCGGGCTGCCCCTTGGCCTTGGCGGTCGACTCGTCGAGATCGCGGCCCACCGCCATGCCGAGCGCCGCCGAGATCGAGGTCGAGGAATGCGCCGCCCCGAACGGGTCGTAGACGCTCTCCGACCGCTTGGTGAAGCCCGACAGCCCGCCCGGCTGGCGCAGCGTCCGGATCCGGTCGCGCCGCCCCGTCAGGATCTTGTGCGGGTAGGCCTGGTGCCCGACATCCCACACGATCCGGTCGTCGGGCGTGTCGAACACGTGATGCAGCGCCACCGTCAGCTCGACCACGCCGAGCCCCGACCCGAGGTGACCGCCCGTCACCGACACCGCGTCGATCATCTCCAGACGCACAGCGTCCGCCACCGCCTGAAGCTGG
>NZ_JADIJP010000075.1:0-1286 GCF_017355285.1 Methylobacterium sp. SD274
GATACCCGACATGATCGAGCCATGCGGCGATCACATACCGCGAACGGTCTAGTTTTAATGACCAGCGTGTGCCGCTCGCCTGGTGGCGACAGTCGAGAGCGGCAGGGGTAGACTGAGGAGCATCCCGCTAGGACCGCGAAGGTCAGCTGCGTCTGCCGCGGATCAGGTTGGACTGGTGTATCAATGGTTGAGGCTGATCGATGCCTCACACCGTGGAAGGACAAGCGATGCGCGTGATGGTTCTGGTGAAGGCGACCGCAGAGAGCGAGACGGGCGTGATGCCGTCGAGCAACCTTCTTGAGGCAATGGGAAAGTTCAACCAGGACCTGCTCGCCGCCGCCATTCTCTTGGCCGGGGATGGTCTCCACCCTTCCTCGAAGGGCAAGCGAGTCGCATTCCGCGGGCAGGATCGCACCGTCATCGACGGCCCCTTCTCCGAGACTAGAGAGCTGGTCGCCGGCTACTGGATCTGGCAGGTCAAAGATATGGCTGAAGCGGTCGAGTGGGTGAAGCGCTGTCCCAATCCTATGCCTGGTCCCAGCGAGATCGAGATCCGCCCATTATACGAGCTATCCGACTTCGCACCGGCGTAGGGCTAGCCTCGACCCTTCCTGCACGACCAGCGCTTCACCATCCCGCTGAATGTCTCAATTGAGTTGGGAGCGGGATGTCTTCTCCCGGGCAGGTGTCCAGCTTGCACTCCTAGCGCACTGCTGTCGTTGCAATTGCGTGTCGGCCGCTCGCTTACAGGCGGGGGTTGGCTGACATCTATGGCATGGTTGGGTCGACACCGGCTGGGCGTCACGGAGCCAAGCCGACCGTGCTGGGAGCCGTCGCATGGAGCTGCAACAGCGCGCCGAGCGCGCGTTAGACGCCCTGAGCTTCTTTGCCTCCGATGCTCGATACGGTCTAGGCGCATTCCTGGGCGTCTATCTCATGACTGAGCATGCATGGGATGCGGCCAGCATTGGCGCAGCGCTCTCTCTTGGCGCCCTGACTGGGCTCGTGTCGCAGGCACCTTTAGGCGCACTCGTTGATGGGGTGCGGGCAAAACGCGCGCTGCTCGCCCTCGCGGTCGTGGTGGTGACCACGACCTGCCTAGCAATCCCGCTTGCGCCCCAGTTCTGGTCGGTCGCCGTAGCGGGCCTCGTGGGAGCACTCGCTGCCGTCATAATTGGGCCGACCCTTTCCGCCATCGCGCTTGGGGTAGTTGGGCCCGCGCGCTTTGCCCGGCGGGCGGGCCGCAACGAGGCCTTGTTCCACCTGGGTGACGGCTCAATCAGCTT
>NZ_JADIJP010000076.1:0-1202 GCF_017355285.1 Methylobacterium sp. SD274
CTGCGACGGCGGATGCGGCGCGAGACGGTGATGACCTTCGGTGCGACGCTTCCAGCCTGCATCATCGCGATGGAGGCGTGCTGTGGCGCGCATCACATGGGCCGGGCGCTCGCCGCTCAAGGCCACACCATCCGGTTGATGTCGCCGGAATATGTGCGGCCCTACGTCAAGGCACAGAAGAACGACGACCGCGACGCCGAAGCGATCGCGGAGGCTGCGACTCGTCCGACCATGCGGTTCGTCACACTGAAGTCGGAAGCGCAGCTCGACATGCAGACCCTGCACCGGGTGCGGGACCAGCTCGTCGGCGAACGCACCGCCCTGATGAACCAGATCCGAGCCGTCCTTCTGGAGCGCGGTCACATCGTCCCACAGGGACGCGCCAAGCTCGCCGCCAGCTTGGAAAGTCTGCTCGATACCGAGGCGGTCTCAGACCTCACACCACGGATGCGTAGCCTGATGGCGGATGTCCGGGAACGCTGGCAGTCCCTCGATGGGCGCATCGCAGCACTCGATGCAGAGTTCGCCGAACAGGCTCGGACCGACGAGAGCGCTCGCCGGCTCACCACCATCCCGGGCATCGGCGCACTCAATGCCACAGCGCTGGTCGCGGCGATCGGCGATGTCGGCACTTTCGCTCGCGGACGTGATCTGGCGGCCTGGCTCGGCCTCGTCCCGCGTCAGGTCACCACCGGCGGACGACCACGCCTCCTCGGGATCACCAAGCGCGGCAGCAAGTACCTGCGCAAAATGCTGATCCAGGGCGCACGGGCCGCGATGCCGACCCTCCGCAAGAGCGAGACGCTGATCGGCCAGTGGCTACGAGGCCTGCTGGCGCGGGCGCACGCCAACACTGCCGTCGTGGCGCTGGCAGCCAAGATGGCCCGGACCGTCTGGGCGCTGCTGCGGCACGAACGCGTCTACGAGCCGGCGGCGGTGGCTGCCTGAACCGAGCTTGGTCGGCGAAGCTTTCGTCGGCCTTCCGATGTCTGCGAGCGGTGAGAGGAAGATGGCCTGACAGTCGATCGGTGTTCTGGAAGCCTCCGGCGAAAAATGGCGCTCGACGCCGACCCCTTTATGAGGACCAGAACGCGCGGATCTCCATCTTGGCCAACGGCACCGCCGAAAGGCCGGATACGTTTATGCAGACTGCTCAGACCAGCGGATCATCAGCCACTTGCGGACGGGGCGGGCCATACGTT
>NZ_JADIJP010000077.1:0-1000 GCF_017355285.1 Methylobacterium sp. SD274
CGGGAGGAGGCCGAGGCCGCCGTGCGCACCCTGCTGCGCTGGGCCGGCGACGACCCGAATCGCGAAGGCCTCAAGGATACGCCCGCCCGTGTGGCGAAGGCCTATGGCCAACTCTTCGGCGGCTACGAGCAGGATGCCGACGCCCTGCTCGAGCGTGTGTTCGAGGAGGTGGAGGGCTATTCCGACATCGTGCTCGTGCGCGACATCCCGTTCTACTCCCATTGCGAGCACCACATGGTGCCGTTCATGGGCCTCGCCCATATCGCCTATTACCCGACCAAGGGCGTGGTCGGCCTGTCGAAGCTCGCTCGCGTGGTCGACACCTTCGCCCGCCGCCTGCAGACGCAGGAGACCATGACGGCCCAGATCGCCGACGTGATCGAGAGCATCCTCAAGCCGCGCGGCATCGCCGTGATGGTGGAGGCCGAGCATCTTTGCATGGCCATGCGCGGCGTGCAGAAGGCCGGCGTCTCCACCCTGACCACGCAATTTCGCGGCGTGTTCAAGGACGATGCCAACGAGCAGGTCCGGTTCCTGACCCTCGTCCGCAACAACAAGAACTGACGCGGGCATTCCACGCGATGACGGTGAGCCAAGCTACCGCCGCGCCCGGTGGGTTCTCCCCGCCCGGTTCGCGCAAGGATGTGGAGGAAGGCGCAACGCTGACCCCGCGCTTCGACGCGAACGGTCTCGTCGCCTGCATCGCCGTCGATGCCCATGACGGCCGGGTCCTGATGCTCGCCCATATGAACGCCGAATCCCTGCGGCTCACCCTCGAGACCGGCGAGGCCTGGTACTGGTCGCGCTCGCGGAGCGAGCTCTGGCACAAGGGCGCCACGAGCGGGCAGGTCCAGCGCGTCGTCGAGATGCGGGTCGATTGCGACCAGGACGCGCTCCTGATCTCGGTGGAGGTCGGAGGCGATGGCGGATGTTGCCATACCGGGCGACGCTCCTGCTTCTACCGCGCCGTCTCCCTCGATCCGGTATCCGGCGAGGCCCT
>NZ_JADIJP010000078.1:0-985 GCF_017355285.1 Methylobacterium sp. SD274
TGGCGCCTGAGCCTTTTGGCTGCTCCTGAGCAAGATCGCGGTCGGCCTCTTCATCGAACCCGGATGGTTGCCTGAACGTCGTGGTTCGCTTGCAAGGCAGGGTCGACGAAGATGACACACAGTAGCACGAAGACCGGTCCGGCCGTAGCCGGGATCGATGTCGGCAAGGATTGGCTCGACCTTGCCGTCGATGGATGCGACGAGCGTTGGCGCCTGCCCAACACCGGGGAGGGGCGGGCCGAACTCGTCGCGGTGCTGATCCGTCTCGGGATCGGCCGGGTCGGCCTCGAAGCCTCCGGCGGCTATGAGCGCAGGGCTACCGCTGCCCTGCGCGAGGCGGGCCTCGACGTGGTCCTGTTCCAGCCCCGGCAGGTCCGCGCCTACGCGACCTTTCGCCTGCGCCGCGCCAAGACCGACGCCATCGATGCCGGACTGATCGCCGCCTGCACGGCGGCTCACGGACCCGGCAGGCCAGCCCCCGATCCGCGCTTGGTCGCCCTGGCCGAGCCCCTGCGCCTCGTCGAGCAGATCGACGAGGACGTCGTCCGCCTCAAGACACGGCGGGAGGCCTATCAAGACCCGCGCATCCGCGAGCACATCGCCGCCGAGATCCAGCGTCTCAAGGCCGAGCGCGCGGCGCGGATCAAGGCCCTCGTCACCGCCCTGCGCGCCCATGACGATCTCGCCCGACGCCTCGACCTCGTCCTCAGCGTTCCCGGCATCGGGCCGCGCACCGCCCTCACCCTCATCGTGCGCATGCCCGAACTCGGAGACCTCTCCCGCGAGCAGGCCGCAAGCCTCGCCGGTCTCGCCCCCTTCGATCACAGCTCCGGCCGACATCAGGGCCAGCGCCGCATCGCGGGAGGACGCGCCACCGTTCGAACCGCCCTCTACGCCGCAGCCCTGCCCGCCGCCTTCCGATGGAACGACGCCCTCGTCCGACTCTACAAACGCCTCAAGGACGCCGGAAAATCCCACCAGAAAA
>NZ_JADIJP010000079.1:0-826 GCF_017355285.1 Methylobacterium sp. SD274
ACGACCGTAGGTCTTCGAGCCCTTGTCCATATCGACCTTGGAAGCCCAGTTCACCACGGGATCGAACTTCTCGGCGACCAGGAGCTCGCCGGTGGTGCGGTCGAGGGTGTAGCCGAATCCGTTGCGATCGAAGTGCGTGAGGAGCGTGCGATCCTTGCCGTCAACCTTCTGATCTGTGAGGATCATCTCGTTGACGCCGTCGTAATCCCACTCGTCGTGCGGGGTCATCTGGTAGACCCACTTGGCCATACCGGTGTCGACGTCACGACCCCAGATGGTCATCGACCACTTGTTGTCGCCCGGACGCTGCTTCGGGTTCCAGGTCGAGGGGTTGCCCGAGCCGTAGTACATCAGGTTGAGCTTGGGGTCGTAGGAGAACCAGCCCCAGGTGCAGCCGCCGCCCGTCTTCCACTGATCGCCTTCCCAGGTCTTCAGCGAGGAATCCTTGCCGACCGGCTTGCCAAGCGAAGTAGTCTTCTCGGGGTCGACCAGGAGCTGATCGTCCGGGCCGACCGAGTAGCCGCGCCACACCTTCTTGCCCGTCTTGGAATCGTAGGCGGTGACGTGACACTGCACGCCGAACTCGCCGCCGGAGATGCCGACGATGATTTTGTCCTTGACCGGCAGGACGTGGGCGGTGTTGGTCTCACCCTTCTTCGGATCGCCGTTGACGACGGACCAGTTCACCTTGCCGGACTTGGCGTCGAGCGAGACGACGGTGGTGTCGGCCTGGTGCAGGATGATCGCGCCGTCGGCGTAGGATAGGCCACGGTTGACCGTGTCACAGCACATCACCGGGATGACGCTCGGGTCCTGCTTGGGCTCG